>JAISGB010000222.1 GCA_031263335.1 Eubacteriales Family XIII. Incertae Sedis bacterium | reverse complement strand
TGCGGGCAACGTCGAAAGCGTGAAGCTGTTCGCCGCCAATTCGCCTTGCCCATCCTTGCCCGGCAGATCGAAGCTCGCGTTCGACCATACGCCGTTCAGGCTTTCGCTGACCACTGCATCCTTCAAGTCGATGGGGTTCGGCGCCTTCGAAAGGTTTTTGATCGTGATCGTATAGGTGACCTTGTCGCCCTCGTTCACCAAGGGGCTTTGGCCGCTCTTCGGCGCTTTGGAAATGGTCAAGAACCCGCCGTAGACGTCCTTGTTCTCCGCTTGGCTGTCGTGTACGCCCGTGCCGTCGTTGTCCTGCGCGGTCACGACATTTTCGATCCGGCCGCTGCCGACCGAGACCGTATAGTTCACCGTACAGGTCGTTTTCGCCGGGATCTCATCGATGGTCAGAACATTGCCCGTTGCCGTCGACGGCAACGTAAAGCCCGTCGCGTTCGACCACGCGCCGCCCGTCAGGCTTTCCGCGAGCCGCACCTTGCTCAGGGGGCCGTCATCGTGGTTGATGACCGTAATGGTATAGGTAACCGAATCGCCCATATCCACATGGGACGGTTGCCCGTCCGCGAGCCTCTTCTGCACTTCAAGCACGCCGGATTTCCGATAAATGTAGCTCACGGTATGATCCTCGCCCGCCGTCGCCGTGAACGAGGGGCCGGCTTCGGGTTTGAGCGGATCGTTGTCCAATCGGTAACCCTTGTATACATAGCCGTCGATATCGGGATGTGTTTCCGCAAAGACAAAACCGATATCCGCGGAGACGATCGCCGCCGGCGATATCACGCTGTACGAGCCGTTGTTGTCGCGCAGATACTGTTTCGTTACATTGATATCCTCCGTACCGTTGTTGTTGTTGTCCTGCCCGTAACGCAGGATGAAGGTGAGTCCTCCCGCCGGCACGGAAGCGATCGAAGGGGTCTTGTTGCCTCTCCAATTGGCGTCGGTCGAGAGCTTCCAGTCGATGAGCACATGTTGTTTCACCGCCTTCTGTTCGTCGGTGGGCTTGAAGGCCGCGCCGAAAGCCGCGGACGATGTGAACTCGTCGCGGATCTTCGCGCCGTCCCTGTTCACGTATTGCAGCTTGATGGGCTGCGACGCCCCCTTGTACAGGTAGGTCACGGTATCGGTCCGAACGGCGTTTTCGTTCAGGGTTACCGTAAATTTCGGGCTCCCGGGCGCCTGTACGCCGTTCAATTTATAGGCGTCCGCATAGGTATAGTTCGCGATCGGGGCGGCCGCGTCCGTAAACGCATCGCCCACGTTCACATATTTGATCTCATCGTCCTTGATCTTCGCGTCGCCTTCGTTTTGGAACCGATCGTCCCAAAACTTCTTTATGATCGTGACGTCTTCCTTGCCGTCGGGCGTATTGCCGTCAAATCCGCCGCCGCCCTTGTCCTGCCCATAGCGCAGGATGAGCGCAATGTCGTGTCCCGGCATGGTGACGGACGGGTTCGTGTCGCCGCGCCAATCCGCTTCGCCCTCGATCTTCCAGTCGATGAGCACATGGTCCTTGACCTTCTTCTGCGCGTCGTTCGGCGTGAATTCGGCGCCCTCCTTCAAGACGATGCCCGTAACGTCGCCTTGAACGGACGCGCCGGACCGATCCACGTATTTCAATGACGCCTTGTAATCGGGATTCGCCCGATAGATGTAAGTCACCGTATGCGGCGGCGTGATCCGATGATCGCCGCCCACATTGACGGGGATATTCGGAACGGAAGGCGCCGGATGGATCGTCCCGTCGTTGTCCCGGTAGCCCACATACACATAACCGGGGATGTCGGCATGTTCGTCGTCGAAGGCATCTCCCACATTGATATATTTTTCCTCATTGGGGAAACCGGGGATCTGCGTGGTCCCATCCTCAAGCTTGTATTGCGTTGTGAATGTCGTATCTTCCTTGCCGTCCGGCGTCTTGCCGTCGGAACCGCCGCCCCCTTTGTCCTGCCCGTAGACGAGCGTGATCTTGGCGCTCCCCTTGATAAGGGGAATGCCGGGGGTTTTGTTGCCCTGCCAAGCATCATCGAGCTTCCAGTCGACAAATACCAAGTCCTTGCCGAAATCCGGGATCTCGAGCGCCGGATTCGAAGAAGTCGTGAACGCGTCGCCATTGCGCAACTCGCCCATGCCTATGACCTTCTCGCTCGAAAGCGGCGTATCGAGCCGCTTGTGATAGGCCACGCGGATGGTGGGCAACGTGACGCCACGGTTTACATGCACTTCGACCATGCTGTACGGCACCGATTCGATTTTCGGGGGCCGCGCATAGTCGGGCGCCCCTGCGCCCGGTTTGCCGCGCGCAATCTGCGTAACCTCCTTCAAGTCGCCGCCGGCCATGTAGAGTTCATCAAAGCGCCGCTCGGTGCTTCCCACGGAATAGGCGACCGATCGATATCCTTTGGGCAACAGGTACGTATCCGTGAGCGTTCGGCCTCCGTTCGCGTAAGCGTAAATGGTAGCGGGGAAATTCATGACTTTGTTGATCGCAAATATCGCGTTGATGAACTGGCCGCGTTCAAATCCCTCGGGGAGATTCTTGGCGCTCAAGCCCAACGCGAGTTCATTCGCATATGCCGTGAGTTTCACGTTGGGGCCGATGAAGCAGTTCATGCGTAAACCGCCGATCGCGTAGTTTGGGCGTTCACCCGAGGCGTAGCCGGTAGAGGAGATTTTGCCTTGGACCCCTTGGCGTCCGCCCGTCGCCAAGATCGTGCCGCCGCTGATCGTGATGAGGCCATTGGAGTTTGGATTGTCCTGATCATCGCTTGGCCATCCGGGGCCGATGGCCGCCCCGCCCTCTCCGCCGGCCGCCGTGACCGTGCCGCCCGTGATGTTGATCCTGCCCGCGCCGGCGGAGGCGCCGCCGCCGATGCCCGCTCCGTAACCGCCGCCGGTCGCCGTGACATTGCCGCCGCTGATGTTGATTTGGGCGAGGTCACTCTTTCCCGGCTCGTACGTGCGCGCGGACCGGGACGCCGTACCGATGCCCGCCCCGCCGTTTATGCCGGTTCCGCCGCCGGTGGCCGTGATCGTACCGCCGCGGATATTGATCCGGCCGCAGTCGCGCGCTTCCGTATAGCCGGAACCGATGCCCGCGCTTCTGTAACCGCCCTGCGCCGTCAGGCTGCCGCTGCCGTCGATATTGAGCGTCGCTTTGTCGGCAAGCCCGGCGGGTACGCTCAGCGCCGCGTTATCGCTCCATACGCCCGTCGACGTATCGGGCGGCGCGTTCTGTGTCAAGGTATTGTCGCCCTTGAGCGTCAGGTTCACCTCCGTGCCGATCGCAACGCGGAACGCGGGTACGTTTTTCACGCTCGACGTGATCTGGATCCCGTCGATGGTGACGTCGACCGTGCCGCCGCTGTTCACCTCGACGGCCGTCGTATGGGTCGAGGACCCGGACTGCCATAGACGATAGGAACCGCCCGCGGCGCTCCCATCGAGGATCAGCTTGCCGTTCTCAAATTTGTATCCCGGCCCCGTTCCGCTGACGATACTCAGGTCTATGTCCGTACCGGCGGCCAAGGCTCCGATCTCGCCCATGGCGGCCGGCGTCACCGCGAGGTCGGACATCGCGGCGATACCGGCCGAGGTTGTCTCGTCCTTCGTCGCTTCCTCCTCGGCCCCGACGCCTTCGGGTTCCTTCACCGCGCCGTCGGTCGCGGTACTCGAATCAACTTCGGATCCCTGCCGTCCCTCATCCTCGGAGACGTCCGCGGGCAAGCCCGCCTCGCCACTCGTCGAGGTATCGATCCTGCCGCCGATATCGGCGGAGGAGATGACGGTAAAGCCCATCGCGAGCGCGCATATGATCGCGACAATCCTGCTCGCACGCTTCGCTCCTCTCTTTTCCCTCTTGTATCCCATCTTGATTTCCCCCTTAATGCTTTCTTGTTTATGATTGCCGCCCGAATATATCCAAACGTCCCTCCGTGCGATCGCCGCTTGCGCGCGTTCGGTTTGCCGCGTGGAAATCCACGCGCGCCGCAACGCGCAGGCGGAGACAATTCTATCGCTCGCAAGGAATCGTATTCAGAACCACGTCAAATGTGGAATGTCAAACCGATGTTTGCACATAAAAATTCCCCCCGGTCATATAGATGCCTGTCGGCGGGCAAATGAAAACGCCCGTACGGTTTTGCATCATGTGGATCTCCAAGACTCGCGGAAATCCACCGTTATTACTATTATAAACTATATAGTTACTATATAGTCAAGGGGATTATTGAAAAAAGTTGAAAATCCGCAAAAAAAGCGTAACCGTTGTGCAGTCACAAACAAAAATCACCGAACAACGCCAGTCGCCCGCGCTGTTCGGTGATCCCCTATTGCGAAGCCTACAAATATTGCGGACGCGGCATGCTCAGACGTCCGCCTCACCCGACACCCTTTTCGCGAACGCCTCCGCGTCCTTTAGGTCTTCCGCGTTCGGTCGCCCCTTGTGCATGAATTTGAACGCGCCCCGACAGTGAAACGCCTCGTCACAGACCGTAAGGCTCCGATCCGCAAGCGCCTTCCCGATCTGCGGGTACGCCGATTTGACGATGGCGGACGTGCTGAACACGGCGACGCGCCCTATCGTCTGCGGCAACGCGGCGATGAATTGCGTCAAGCTTTCGTCGATGCCGAACGCATAGACGGCGCCGCCGAGAAAGAGCAATTCGGTATCGACCGCCACAGGCTCGCCGATCGGCGACGCCGACACGCCGACGGCGGCGGCCACCGCCTCGGCGACCTTCGCCGTATTGCCGGATTTGGACAGATACCTCACCTCAATCTTCATTTCATAGCTCCTTCCCATCTGTATTTAAAAATCAAACCGCATATAATCAGCATAGCCGGGTTTGATCGTTTTGTCAAACAGAATACATACCGCGACTTGGATGACATAACTGTCCCCTCGTCCTTGCTCTTTTGAAAATCAGTCAGTCTCCCTTGACCTATAACTAAAAATCTTTTCAAGCGTGAACAGGCATGTCATCATGTTTTCATTGAATTGATGGGCAAAACACCATATAATAAAATTGCGAAAGGAGGCGATGCGGATGTCTGCCCAAGTCGGAGCCATGCCGTAAACTGACCAACTATTCTTCCGTTGCCCGCTACCCAAGCCCGATTGATATCGTTGAAGCAGACGCCGTGCTTGCGCTCAAAGAGGCCGATAGGATCTATGCGTTCTGCGCCGGTTTGATTCCTGAACTTCCGCAAGAGCAGAAATAAAACTCGCAACAATCCATATGATACAATACTGATTCTCTTACCTCCCGGAATGCAGTAGGCGCAATGTTCTTTTGCTTCGGCCTCGTTTTGTTTAAAACAGACAGAACTGTCCTTATTTTGCCGTCCTATAAATAACGAAGCGGCCAAGTTGACTGAGGGACAGCGCAGACGGTTAAAGAAAGATATCATTTCCTTCGGCGCGCAGGGGACATTCCTTGGTTTTCCTCATCGATACATAACCTGACATGTCTGAGGAATGTCCCTGCGCGCCAAAGGTGGTGCGCTTACGCCCTGCGGCGACCGCCGTTCAAGCGCGCGTATCCTACGACGCTTCCCGCGAGGAGCAGCAGAGCGATTGCGCCGATCGCGATCCAAAGCGCCATCGGCATATCATCGCCCGTCTTGGGCGTGTTCGCGTCGTTAGTGACGATCGGGCCGCTACTCGGCGCTTCCGCCAATTTCGCCACGATATAGTCGCTGAAGTGGTCGGTCATGAAGACGAGCCGGCCGTCCTCGACGCGCGCGTTCATGTTGGTCAGGGTCCCGTCGTTTTCCGCGCGGAGTACGGCGAGTCCCGGCCCGGCCCACGCGGCGTCGATCGCGATGCCGATCTCGACAAAGCCGTTCGGCAGTATCTTCATCCCGTTTTGCAGGAGATTGATGTCAAAGACGGCGTAGATGACGGAACCGTCGCCGAATTGCTTCTTGATCGCGTCCGTCGGAGCGGTTCCCACCGCCTTCTTGTCTATGGTGATCCGCGCGTCATGCGGGATCACGCCCACCGGCGCGTGTACGTCGACCGCGCCGTCCGCGAGCTTCGCGTCGTCATAGGCGGGATAGAGCAGTTCCTTCATCTTCGCGGTGAGGGCGTCGAGCTTCGCCTTGTTCGTGACGGCTTCCTTCTCGATGTCCATCAACGCGTTGTACGCGGCATTGAGGTCGTTCACGGCGTCCTCATCCTCAAAGGTGAGATCGTCGATGCCCTCATACAGCGCGTCGATGTCGTCGATCACGGCGTTCGCGTTTTCCCGCGAATAGACCGTCACGCCGTACGCGCCGCTCACGGTTGCGCTGTTTTCCGTGTAGGAAACCGTCACCGTCTGAGCGCCGAGGGTGCCGGCGTCATAGCCCGTGATCGTGCAAGCGGAGACGGCTTTGGTTTCCGTAAGGCCGTTGTCGAACGCGACGCGGATCCCAAGGTTGCTTGTATCCAAGTCTTGGCCTTCCAGATACGCTTTTTTCGCCTTGCTCGTGTCCAAGGTCAGGCCCGTCGGCGTCTTGGCCGCGACGGTCACGCCGAACGTGTCGCTTTGTCCCTTATAGGCCACCGTGATCGTCTGCGGACCGGTTTGGTTCTTGTTGTATCCGGAGATCGTCGCGTTCGCCATCGGGACAGTCGCTTCGGAGGTGTCCTCGTAGGTCACGCGTATCGTTCCGCCCGAGAGGTCGAGGTCTTGGCCTTCGATATAGCTCAACTTGGCGGGATTGCTCGTGATCGCGATCGAGGCGACGGTCAGTTCCCGTACGCCGATCGTGAACGAAGCCGTCTTCGTGACGCCGTTCTCCGCGTAGCTCACGGTGATGGCCTTGGCGCTCGCCACCGCGCTCCCGGCGTTTTTGGGGTTCAACATGGCGGTCGTGATGGGAATCAAAGCGTTCGCGCCGTTGTCATAGGTGACGGTGATCACGCCGCCCGCGGGATCGATCACCTGATCCACGATGTAGTCCGTCTTTGTCGGCGGCGTCGTGACGGAGATGCCGGTCGGTTGCTTTGCCCGGACCGTGATGGGAACCTGCAAGGTCAAGCTTTGATACCGCGCGGTGACATAGGTTTGCCCCACGGTCAACAGGGCGTCCGGATCGTCGATCGTATAGGCTACCGCCGGATCGAATGTGTCGTTGTCATAATACGCGTTGATCGCCAACAAAGTTTTGTCGAAGGTCTGCCCTTCGATATACTCGCGCTTGTATGCCGACGGGGTCGGGATTTCGAGCCGATCCAACGACTTCGCGTTCACCGTGACCGCCTGCGTCGTCGTCTGTCCGTTGTAGGTGATCGTGACGGAAGTTGTGCCGAGCGTCAGCGGCGTCGGGTCGACGGTGTAGCCCGTGACCGGCGCTTGGGTGCTGTTGTCATAGGTTGCGGTCACGACCATGTCCGCCGGATCAAAGGTCTGCCCTTCGATGTATACGGTTTTCGTCGGCGGCGTCGTAACGGCGATCGAAGCGAGGGACTTCGCCGTGACGGTGACCCCAAAGGTGACGGTCCGTCCTTCGTACGTCACCGTGAGCGTCTGTGCGCCGACCGTATTCGCGTTGTAGCCGGTGATCATCCCTGCGGTGATCGGGACATCCTCGGACGTGCTGTTGTCGTAGCTCACCGTGATCATGCCGCCGGAAAGCTCGAGGGGCGCACCCTCGAGATAGGTCGTCTTTGTCGGGGCGGTTTTCAGCGTGATGCCCGTGATTTCCTTGTCAAGGACGGTGACCTTGCCGGGGGTGAAGGTGAAGGAATCGGCGATTTCATCTTCATTGTAATTTCCGATTGCGCCGCTTCCCATCCCGCTTGCGCCCGCGACGGTGATCGGTTTATCACCCGGCGTCGCATCAACCTTGATTTTGAACTTCAAGGTGGCAAGGATCCCGTTGGCGCTCGTATCGGAAACGGCCTTGTTTTCAAGAAGGACCCGATAGGGTTTTGCCTCTATATTTTCGGCTAAAGTGGCTACGCTGAGAACACATTGATCGTCAACCGTCACACTGACCAATTCCAACTCATCGCCATAGCCCAAGTCCAAAACCGCCGCGATAACGCCGGGATTGTTCGCGATGTTCATCGAGACTTGAACCTCTTGCCCAAGCTTGCCTGATACGGCGCCGACGGCGATCTCCGGCCCGTCAACGGCGTACGCCGCGCCCACAGGCGCAAAGGCGCTCAATACCAAGAGCAATACCATCAGCATTGCAAACTTCTTTCCTCTGCTTTTCATATAAATTCCTTCCTTTCTTGCCATCATTCCGACATCGCTTCGCCATCACTGTAAAGTGCCGAACTATCCCGCAATCTGTTTGCGCAATCGCGTCAAATCCGTAATTGTGATCGAACCGCTCTCATTCATATCCGCCGCATTAAATGATATGACGGTATTGAGGGGATCCACCAAGTATTTTCGCAGACGCGTCACATCCGCAATTGTGACCGTCCCGCTCTCATTCACATCCCCAAGGATCACGGCCGGCAATTCCTCCACCTCCTCGGCGCTCACGCCGATCCTCCCGGTCGCTCCCGCATCGCTGAACTTCGCGCCGACATAGTAGTTTGTTGCCGCTTCCAGTTCGTATTCCAACACGGTGACGGGAATCGGGGCGTCGAGCGTGCCGATGCCGGATGTGTCTGTGTTTGTCTGTTCTCCGGAGACGAGCCTGTAGGCGAGCATGTTCCCCGCGCCGTCAAACAGGTAGGCGTCCGCGCCGGCGCCTCCGCTCACGCTGAACCGGTATGTGCCGGTCTTCACGGGCGTGAAGGCGAAGTAGACCGTCTCGCCCGCCGCGACAGCTTGCTCTGTGGTCTGCGGCTCCGTCGGTTCGCCGCCGCCCTGAGGTGTTTCCGGCAAGGTGATGACGGGAATCTCCGGTTCCTCTCCGCCATCCGGAGGCGTCGTCGGGATCGGGGAGGTTCCCGTCACGGTGAATTCCGCCTCACAGCCCTTGTAGGTCACGGTGAAGGTGTTGGCGCCGACCCTGCTCACGAGTAGGCTGTCGATCGAAAAATCGTCCTCGTTGCCCGTATAGGGTACCTCGATCGTCCCTCGCTCGTCATTGTATGTGACGTTGACGGACAGACCCGCCGGATCCAAAGCCTCACGCCCTACGATATATGAGGATTTGCTCGGCGGGGTCTTGATCGCGATCCCCTCGATCTCATTCACGATATTGACCGTAAAGTCCGCCGTCTTGCCCATGAACAGGATCGGCCAAGGGTTGGCGCCGAGGGTGAGGGGGTGTTCCCATTGGCCGTACAATTCCTGCGGATAATATCCGTCCGTAACAACACCGTACTTGGCGGCTTCCGTTTTGGAGTCATTGATGAGGTCACCGAGCTCGCCATTGGTATATGTCCTCTCGCTCCCGCCCGTGAATTTTACCTTGTATGTGAGGCCGGACAAAAAATCAATATCATAGCGATAATACGGAACCTCTTCCTGCAGATCGGAACCCCATCTCGTGTCCTCATGTCCGCCTGTGTTTTCAATCAGGTTGATCGGGCCGGACAGAACGGTGAAGCTCTCCAACGGATTCTCTGCGATTTCTACCTTGAAGTCCTCGTCGATCGCGCCCATGAAGGTGATCGGCCAAGGGTTGTCGCCGAGGGTGAGCGGGGTATTGAACTGGAAATACAGCTCCTGCGGATAATAACCTCCGTCCTCATCGACAATAACGCCCAACTTGGCAGCTTCCGCCTTGGAGGCTTCCACGAGATCGTAATAGTTATACGTTTGCTCGCTTCCGCCCTTGAATTGCACCCTATACGTGAAGTCGTTCAACGAAATGGTGTACTCCCAATACGGAACATAAGTTTGTTCGTCGGAATCCCAACGCGGGTTCTCCCATCCGTTCGTGTCTTTAATCATCTTGACAGAAGAAGGCGAAACGGTGAAGCTCTCCACGGGGCTTTCGATGATCTCCACCGTAAAGTCATCGTCGGTCACACCCATGAAGGTGATCGGCCAAGCATTGCTCCCGAGTGTAAGAGCGGTATCGTACTGGGAATTCAATTCCTGCGGATAATACCCGTATTCATTGACGGACAAACCCGACTCGGCGGCTTTCTCGCCGGTTGCCTCGCTGAGTTCGTCATAGGTGTAGGTCTGCTCGGTTTCGTCCTTAAACTTCACCGTATATGTAAGATCGGACAGGTTGATGCCATTATAATACCAATACGTATCCGAACCGGCATCCAATGCCGTGACCCCGGATCCGTCCGAAGGCTTGATCGGTTCGCCCGAAGCGGGCGATACGGACGATCCCAAACCGGGCGCGGGGGATTCCGATCCCTGAGATCCCGTCTCGTTCGATCCGGGCGTTCCCTGATTGTCGTCGGGGGTTGTATCGGGCGGGCCGGGCGAGTCGGGACGCGTGAACATAGACCCGTTCGTGTTTTCAATCAGCTTAATCGAGCCGGGCGAGACGGTGAAGCTCTCCACAAAGCTGTCGATGATCTCTATCTTGAAATTTTCATCGGTCGCGCCCATGAAGGTGATCGGCCAATTGTTGGAGCCGAGGGTGAGCGGGGTACTGTACTGGGAATACAGCTCCTGCGGATAATACCCGTACCCACTGTATTCACCGGCCACGCCTAACTTGTCGGCCTCTGTCTTGGACGCCTCTATAAGCTCGTCATAGGTGTATATCCGCTTTTCCCCGCCGGCAAACTGCACCTCATACGTGAATCTCTCGTAGTTGTGGCTCGAGCCCGGGGAAGCGTCAGCATAGTGCCAAGACGGGACATATGCCTGCTTATCGGCGTCCCATATCGAACCCTCCCAACCGCCTGTATTCTCGATCAGCGTGATCGCGGAAGGCGAGACGGTGAAGCGCTCCACGGGACTTTCGACGATCTCCACCTCAAGTTGCGCGGTCTTGCCGAGGTAATTGTATGTGACATCGTGCTTCCCGACCTCCCAAGGCGTTGAATATTGATCGTTCGATGAATAAAAACTGTAGCCCGTGGCTTCAGACACTTCCCACTGCGAATCATAGGTTTCCGTATCGCCGTTGGTATAGTGAATGACATACTCCTCGACAAAGTCATTGAAATCATAATACCAAAACGGGATCTGTATGTCGTAGTCCCATCTCGTGGCCTCATATCCGCTCGTATTCTCAATCAATTTGATCGAAGCCCGGGAAACGGAAATGGATTCCACGGGGTTGACGATGCCGGTGAGTTCAAAGGTGTCCGTAAAACCCGCGTACTCGACCGTGAAGGTATTGTTGCCGAGTTTCACATTGTTGCCGTTGGCGGATCCGCGGATCCCGACGTACATCCCCAGAAAACGACTGTAATGTGTGCTGTATGAATAGGTCTCTGTCAACCCGCCCGCAAACGACACCTTCATTTGGAGTCCCATGTAGTTCGCATAACTGTCATAGTCGACGACGTACTCCGTCTTTGTGGGCGGGCTTATGATCTCGATGCCCGTGATGTCCGTAGCTTTGGAGACGGTAAAATCGAAGCTGTCACCCGGCGGATCCCCGGAACCGTCATATTCG
>JAISGB010000179.1 GCA_031263335.1 Eubacteriales Family XIII. Incertae Sedis bacterium | reverse complement strand
GAGAAATACGGGTTGGATGACGACGCCGTACAGTCCTTTGAGCAGTTCGGCCCCTCCATCGGCGAATTGCTCAAGAAGAACGCGGTCATATCCGTGTTGATCGCGGCGCTCGGCATGCTCATTTATATCGTCGTCCGCTTCCGGTGGCGATTCGGCGTCGCCGCCATCGTGGGCGTATTCCATGATGTGTTCATCATGATCGCCCTCTATGGGCTTTTCCGATTGACGATCAACAACCCGTTCATCGCGGCGATCCTGACGGTGGTCGGATATTCCATCAATGACACGATCGTCATATTCGACCGGATTCGTGAAAATCTCGGACTCATGTCAAGGCGCCCCTTGGAGGAATTGGTCGACACGAGCGTCAACCAGACGCTTGTGCGGAGCTTGATGACCTCTTTCACCACGGTGTTGGCCATCCTGCCCTTGGTGTTCTTGGGCGGGGATACGATCCGCCAGTTTGCCATTCCCCTCATGATCGGCATCGTCTGCGGGGCCGCGTCCTCCATCTTCATCTCGAGTCCTGTGTTCTACGAGCTGAACCGCATCGTGGGCCGGGGCGGCCGGCGCGGTCGGTACAACGCCGCCGTCCCGTCCTCCAAGACGAAGGCCGTCGAGGAGGTGCGTACGGGCGCGGGCGCGAAAGGGAAGGGCAAGAAGAGCAAGAAGAAGCGATCGTCCTCATCGTCGGGCGGCGCCGTCGTATGATGGGCGCGCTTGCCGATTCAAAGCGAATCGAATCCGTTCACGCAAATGAACGGTAGTTATCCGTGATCCCATCATTCGATTGTCCCACGAAGGAGGTGTATGGACAAACAGGAGGTATTCTTAGGCGAACTGCTGGACATCAATCCAAACATCGACATCGGGTTGATCGAAAAAGCGTATAAGACAGCGGAGGAGATGCATGAGGGACAACTGCGCAAGTCGGGGGAGGCGTATCTCATACATCCTGTTGAGGTTGCCAAGATACTTGCGGATCTCGGTATGGATGAGCGGACGATCGTCGCCGGCCTCCTGCACGACGCGGTCGAGGATACCCCCTACAGCCTGAAAGACGTGGAAAAGGACTTCGGCGCGGAGGTCGCGCTCTTGGTCGGCGGTGTCACGAAATTGGGGTCGCTCGTGTTTGAGAGCCGCGAGGAGCGGCAGGCGGAAAATCTCCGCAAGATGTTCCTCGCCATGTCGAAGGATATACGCGTCCTCATCATCAAGTTGGCGGACAGGTTGCACAACCTGCGCACCATCAACTACATGAACGAGGATCAGATCGTCTACAAATGCAGGGAGACATTGGAGATCTACGCGCCCTTGGCCGGGCGGCTCGGCATCTACGCCATCAAGTTCGAGCTTGAGGACATCGCGCTGAAATACCTGGATCCGACCTCATACTATGAATTGGTCGACGCGGTGAAGATCAAACGGGATGAGCGCAGGACATCCATCGAGAAGGTGATCGACGAGATCAAGGAGGCGCTTGACGAGATCTCTGTTCGGTATGATATAACGGGTCGGTCGAAACATTTTTACAGCATCTACAACAAGATGAAGTACCAGCACAAACAGCTGGATGAGATATTCGACCTGACCGCCGTGCGGATCCTCGTCGATACGGTGAAGGATTGCTATACGGTCTTGGGGATGGTCCATACGATGTGGAAGCCCATACCCGGGCGATTCAAGGACTATATCGCCATGCCCAAATCGAATCGCTATCAGTCCATCCACACGACGGTCATCGGGGATTCCGGGCGGCCGTTCGAGATTCAGATCCGCACACGGGCCATGCATCGCGTCGCCGAATACGGCATCGCCGCGCATTGGAAATACAAGGAAGGCGCTACGGGCGATCAGGAGGAGGTCAAATTGGCCTGGTTGCGTCAGACCTTGGAATGGAATCGGGACATGAACGATCCGCGGGAGTTCATGGAGACCTTGAAGATGGATCTCTTTTCCAATCAGGTCTTTGTGTTTACGCCCAAGGGGGATGTCATGGAACTGCCGGCGGGTTCCACGCCTTTGGATTTCGCGTTCAAGATACATACGGATATCGGGGCGAAATGCGTGGGCGCCAAGGTCAACGGCAAGATGGTTCCCATCGACTATGTGCTCGAAAACGGCGAGATCGTCGACATCCTGACCTCCAACAACGCCAAGGGGCCGAGCATCGACTGGTTGCAGATCGCCAAGAGCAGCAATGCCCGGTCGAAGATAAGGCAATGGCTCAAGCGGCAGGACAAGTCGCAGAACATCGACAAGGGCAAGGAGATGTTGGAGAAGGCGGTCAAACGCAAGGGCTACGACACGCACGATTTCATCCGAAACGCGTGGATGGGCAAGATCGCGAAGGCCATGAACTTCGCCTCCGTCGACGACATGTATACGTCCATCAGTTACGGCGGCGTGCTCCTGAGCAAGGTCGTGGGCCGGTTGCTCGATCTGTATGAGACGGAGACGGAGAAGGACGCGAAGCGCGACGACGCGGCGCTCATCGACCGGACGAACAAGCGGAACGCCACTGTGCGCAAGACCCCGCCGGGCGACGTACGGGTCGCGGGCGTGGACAATCTGCTGATCCGCTTGGCGAAGTGCTGTTCGCCGGTCCCGGGGGATGAGATCATCGGTTTCATTACGAAGGGCAGGGGGCTTACGGTTCACCGCAAGGACTGCAGCAACATCGCCGGCCTGCCGGAGGCGGAACGCGGTCGCCTCATGGAGGTGGAGTGGAACGCGGGCGACAGGGAAGGATCCTATGACGCGGAGATATATATCCGTTCCGACGACAGGAAGGGGCTGTTCTCCGATATATCGCGGCGTTGCGTCGACATGGATGTCAACATCTCCGGCGTGAATCTCCGCACGAACAGCGATAGCACCGTCACGATCCTCATGACGCTGTCCATCGCGAACACGAATCAAATGGAGAAGGTGTTGCGCATGTTGCGGCAGATCGAGAGCGTGACGGAAGTGTATCGCGCGCGGGCGCTGTAGGACTCAGGTTCGGCGCGCGGCAATAAACGGTAAGGAAGGAATATATGATCATAAAGACAATACGTATGGGGATCGTCGAGACAAATTGCTATTTGGTATGGGATGCGCGCGGCGGGGAGGCGTTCATCGTCGATCCGGCGGACTTCACCGCCGAACTCGCGAACGCTTTGACGGGGGAGGAACTCAGACCCAAGTACATTATCCTCACCCACGGGCACGGGGATCACATCGGCGGCATCCCTGCGCTGAAACGCGCCTACCCGGACATCCAATTGGCTGCGGGGCGGAATGAAGAGGCGTTGCTCGCCGACGTGAAATTTAATTTCTCGGACGAAATAACGGGACAAAAGATATCCTTGAAGGCGGATGTGCCGCTGTCGGAGGGCGACAAGCTGAAGGTCGGCGGCATGACGCTGTCCGTGATCGAGACGCCCGGCCATACGGCGGGCGGCATCTGCATCCGCGTGGAGAAGGTTCTGTTTTCCGGCGACACCCTGTTCCGCGCCTCCGTCGGTCGGACGGATCTGCCGACGGGGGATCAGGATGCGATCGTCAAGAGCATACGAAACAAGTTGTTCACCCTGCCCGACGATACCGCGGTATATCCCGGGCATATGGAGGAAACGACCATCGGGTTTGAGAAGGCGCACAATCCATTCGTCTGAGGCCGCGACGCGTGAAGGCGAATGGAGGTGAAATGATTTTGGAGGAACCATGTTGACGAACGCCCCGAAGGGCACAAAGGATATGTTGCCGTCCCAATCGTCCGGATGGCGGCACGTTGAAAGGAAGTTTGAGGAGACTTGTGTGAAATACGGCTTCGCCGAGATTCGTACGCCCGTATTCGAGCATACGGAGCTGTTTGAGCGGAGCGTGGGCGATACGTCCGACATCGTCGAGAAGCAGATGTACACCTTTTCGGATTACGCGGGACGAAGCCTTACCCTGCGTCCCGAGGGGACGGCCGGGGTCGCGCGCGCCTTCATCGAGCATAAACTGTACGCCGAGACCTTGCCGGCAAAGTTGCGGTACGAGATATCCTGTTTTCGGTACGAAAAGCCCCAGTCCGGCAGATTCCGGGAGTTTCATCAGTTCGGCGCGGAGGTGTTCGGCACGGACAACATGATCGCCGACGCGGAGGTGATCGCCCTCGCGGATGATTTTCTCCGTTCGTTGGGCATCGAGGACTTGGAACTGCGCGTCAACAGCATCGGTTGTCCGACCTGTCGGAGCGAATACCGTACCGCGTTGCGGGACTTTTTGGCGCCCAAGCGCGACGCCCTGTGTGATCTCTGCAATACTCGCTACGAAAAAAACCCGATGCGGATCTTGGACTGCAAGTCGCCGCGCTGTCGGGAACTGACGACGGGCGCGCCCCTCATGCTCGATTATCTGTGCGAAGACTGCCGGATTGCCTTTGACGAGCTTCGGGACAATCTCACCGCCGCCGGGATCGCGCATACCGTCGATCCCGGCATTGTGCGCGGCTTGGACTACTATACGAAGACCGCCTTCGAATTCGTCACGGATCGGATCGGAGCGCAGGGCGCCGTATGCGGAGGCGGCAGATTCGATCACCTCATCGAGGAATTGGGCGGCCCGCCCATCCCCGGTGTGGGGTTCGGGCTTGGGATTGAGCGCTTGCTCATGCTCATGGAAAAGTGCGGGATCGAGATACCGTCCCCGCCAAGGCCGGATGCGCTCGTCGCCTTTATCGGAGAGGATGCGCGAAAGGGCGCGTTGCGGCTCCTGAAATCCTTACGCGGGATGGGTCTGTCGGTCGAAATAGACGCCCTCGGCAGAAGCGTCAAGAACCAGATCAAATATGCGGATCGGATCGGCGCCCGATACGCCGTCGTCATCGGCGATGAGGAACTGCGCGACGGGCAGGCGACCGTCAAGGACATGGAAACGGGGGAGCAGCGGCGCGTCGAATTTAAAAACGTGGGCGAGGCCCTATCGAGAGGTTAGTGAAACCGCATTGAGTTCCGCAATGCGCGATGTTGTGGATATGACGTGCGTTGCGCGCGGCGAATCGCGCGGACGTTGCGCGGCGGTTACGATGTGATGTTCGGGAGAGAACAGGAATGGAATTGTTGAAAAGAACGCATATGTGCGGGACATTGCGCGCGAGCGACGCGGGCAAACGCGTGATCGTCTGCGGTTGGGTACAAAAGAACAGGAGGCTCGGCGGGCTGATCTTCTGCGATCTGCGCGACAAGACGGGCGTCATTCAGATTGTTTTCGACGAGGATATCCCGAGAGAGGTCTTTGAGCGAGCGGAAACCCTGCGGAGCGAGTATGTCGTCGCCGTGACGGGCGTCCTGCGGGAACGGGAATCGAAGAACGCGGGACTCCCAACGGGGGACGCAGAGATCCTCGCGGACGGGCTGACTGTGTATTCCGCGGCCGAAACGCCGCCCATCTACGTGCGTGACGACGACAAGACCGACGAAAATCTGCGGCTCAAGTACAGATACTTGGATCTGCGCAAGCTGAAAATGCAGAAAAACTTGCGCTTCCGTCACGAGGTCGTCCGCATCACGCGGGAATATTTCTTCGAGAACGGTTTCACAGAGGTCGAAACGCCCATGCTCATAAGGCCCACGCCCGAGGGCGCGCGGGACTATTTGGTTCCCGCCCGGATCCGCAACGGCTCATTTTACGCCCTGCCGCAGTCGCCCCAGATGTATAAGCAACTGCTCATGGCCGGCGGCGTGGACAAATACATCCAGATCGCACGCTGTTTCCGGGACGAGGATCTGCGCGCGGATCGCCAACCCGAATTCACGCAGATCGATCTGGAGATGTCCTTCGTCGACGCGGAGGACGTCATGGCCGTGCAGGAGGGTTATCTGAAACGCCTCATGAAGGAGACGAAGGGCGTCGAGATCGAGACGCCGTTCCGCCGTTGTTGCTATGAGGAGGCGATGGGGCGCTACGGCAGCGACAAGCCGGACACGCGGTTTGGCTTGGAACTGACGGACATCGGCGCGCTCGCGAAAGACAGCGCCTTCGGCGTGTTCTCGGACGCGATCGCGGGCGGCGGTTCCGTCCGGGGCATCCGGGTTCCCGGGGGCGCGGACGCGTTCAGCCGCAAGGAGATCGACAAGTTGGCCGAGTCCGTCCGCGTCTACGGCGCGAAGGGGTTGGCCTGGATCAAGATCACGGAGGACGGCGTCGTTTCGTCCTTTTCCAAGTTCTTCGACGATGCCGGTATGACCGGATTGACAGAAACCTTTTGCGGTAAACCCGGTGATCTCATCCTCATCGTCGCGGGTCAGTCCGCCGTCGTGTTCGCCTCCTTGGGCTATCTGCGATGCGAGATCGCGGATCGTCTGCACCTGATAGACGAGAACGCATGGAATTTCCTGTGGGTCGTCGATTTCCCGCTCCTTGAGA
>JAISGB010000177.1 GCA_031263335.1 Eubacteriales Family XIII. Incertae Sedis bacterium | reverse complement strand
GATGGGAAAGAATCACAAACGCAAGATATTGGCGAGCAACAAAGCGGCGCGCCACGATTATTTTATAGAGGAAACGTTGGAAGCGGGCATGGTCCTCACGGGGACGGAGATCAAGTCGTTGCGCGCGGGGAAGGCGAGCCTCAAGGAGAGCTACGCGCGGATCGTGGATGGGGAACTCATGCTGTTGGGCATGAATATCAGCCCTTATGAACATGGGAACATCCACAACGTGGACGCGTTGCGACCGAGGAAATTGCTGTTGCACCGAAAGGAGATACGGAAACTCGCCGAACTCTCGCAACAACAGGGATTGACCGTCGTCCCCTTGCTTGTTTATCTCAATGAAAAGGGACTCGCGAAGATCGAGATCGCCGTGGCAAAGGGCAAGAAGCTCTACGACAAACGCGATTCCATCGCGCGACGGGACGCCGAGCGGCGCATGAAGCGAACGAAGGATTCGTTCAACGGATGAGTCGGGAACGGTCGCAATACGGAGGTTGAAAATGGTTGAAGGTTTCGTGCGCGTGGCGGCGGTGACGCCGGAAATAAAGGTGGGCGATTGCGGTTATAACGCATCGCGGATCGAACGCGCGGCGCGGGAGGCGGCGGCCTCGGGCGCGCGCATCGTCTGTTTTCCGGAGTTGAGCGTTACGGGCTATACCTGCGGCGACCTCTTTCTTCAGGACACCTTGATCGCGGGCGCGAAGAACGCCTTGCTCCGCTTGGTGAAGGAGAGCGAGGGGCGCGGAGAGATCGTCGTCGTGGGTCTGCCTTTCAGTTGGAGCGGGAAACTTTACAATGTCGCGGCGGTGTACAGCGATGGGATCTTGCACGCCCTCATCCCCAAGACGCACATCCCCAATTACGGAGAGTTCTATGAATTGCGGCATTTTGCGCCCGCGGAGGACGCGCCGAACAACTATGTGACGTTTACGGCGCACTATGAAAGGGAACCGGGCTTCGATCCTTCCGATCCGAGCCGGCGCGCGCCCGACGAGTTTGGCGCGATCCCCGCCGGGCAAGGCGCGCAATCCGAAGGGCTTCGCGGACGCGATCCCGACCCCGAGGGCTATGTCTTTGAGGATGTACCCTTCGGGACACAGTTGCTCTTTGAATGCGAGGACGAACCGGCGTTGGTCTTTTCCGCGGAGCTGTGCGAGGACCTCTGGGTGGCCGATCCGCCGTCCGTCCGTCACGCGAAGGCGGGCGCGCGGATCATCCTCAACCTCTCCGCGGGCAACGAGGCCATCGGCAAGGCGTCTTACCGACGATTGCTTGTGAACAGTCAATCGGGTCGGCTGATCTGCGGATATGTCTATGCCAACGCGGGGTTTGGCGAGAGCAGCACGGACCTGATCTTCTCCGGTCACAGCATCATCAGCGAGAACGGCGCGATATTGGCGGAATCTTTGCCTTTCGGCGGTTCGGGACACGCGTCCTCTTCCGCAGCCTTCCCGATGGCGCGGGAGGAAGGCGTTCGTTCGGCTTCGTGGCCGCAAGGAACCGCGATCCTTCTTGCGGACATCGATCTGTATGGCCTCGACCGTGACCGCAGATATATGAATTCCTATCGGATCTGCGATCCGTCGAGAATGGAATATGAGACGGTCTTCTTTTCCCAAAAGCCGTTTTCGGATGCCGAACGGGGGCGAAAGAACGGAAAGGTCGTCTCGATCAACAAGATGAAGGGGTGCGACGCGTCCGCGCTTCTTCGCCGCGTCGCTCCGCATCCCTTCGTTCCCGAGGATCGGGAGGAACGGGCGGAGCGTTGCGAGGAAATACTGAATATGCAGTCCTCGGGTCTGGCGAAGCGGTTGTCGTACACCGGATCGGAGGCGGCGATCATCGGGGTGTCCGGCGGCTTGGACAGCACCTTGGCGCTTCTCGCCTCGGTACGGGCGGCGCGGATGGCGGGGAAATCGCCCGAGGCCGTCGTGGCCGTCACCATGCCCGGCTTCGGCACCACCGACACGACCAAGGGCAATGCGCGCAAACTGTGCGAGGCGCTCGGCGTCGGGCTTTCCGAGATAGATATCAGGGCTTCCGCGGAGGAACATCTGGCCGCCATCGGCAGGTCCGTCTCGGAACATGACGTGGTGTTTGAAAACGCGCAGGCGCGCGTCAGGACCTTGACGCTCATGGATATGGCCAACCAACGCCACGGCCTCGTGGTGGGTACGGGGGATCTGTCGGAATTGGCCTTGGGTTGGTCCACCTACAACGGCGATCACATGAGCATGTACGGCGTCAACGCGGGCGTACCCAAGACCCTCGTCCGCCACATCATCCGCTATGTCGCGGATACGGACGCGTCTTTGACCGATGTGCTGAATGACATATTGGACACGCCTGTCAGTCCGGAACTCCTGCCGCCGGACGAGGGCGGCATCAGCCAAAAGACCGAGGAGATCATCGGACCGTATGAACTCCACGATTTCTTCCTTTATCATATGGCTCGCCGCGGGCGCAAACCGAGCGTCATATTGGATCTGGCGAAGATCGCTTTTTCCGGCGCGGCGCGCGACGACGGCGCGGGGCGGTATGACGAGGAAACGATACGCGGATGGATGAAGGTCTTTTATCGCCGCTTTTTCGCGAATCAATTCAAGCGCAGCGCATTGCCGGACGGGCCGAAGATCGGGTCGGTCAGCCTGTCTCCGAGAGGCGATTGGCGTATGCCGAGCGACGCGGAGGCCGGCCTCTGGATGAAGGAATTGGAATGAGCGCCCCGGTTGCGGCGGTTCTCGCCGGAGAAGGGTTGTCGCCCGGGTGCATCGATGTTTGAACAAGTTGCGGAAGAACGGCAGTGGACGCGCCCCGCTTCCTGCGGGGAGGGGGAGATATTCTCGCGGCTTTGGGCGGGAGAGGAAAAGCGCGCGATATTGCAGATCGCGCACGGGATGTCCGAGCACAGCGGTCGATATGTGGATTTTGCGCGGTTTATGGCCTCGCGCGGGTATGTGGTCGGCATGAACGATCACGCGGGACACGGGCGCAGCGCGCGGACCCTTGGGTATTTTGCCGAGCGGGACGGACCGGATCACGTCATCGGGGACATGAAAGCCTTGATGGACGAGTTGACGGCGCGATACGCGGGATTGCCGACATTTTTGTTGGGACACAGCATGGGTTCTTTCTTGGCGCGAAAATATATCACGCGCTGCGGGGATGAATTGGCCGGTTGCCTCATCTCCGGGACGATGGGGAAGAACAGGCTTTTGACGCTCGGAAAGGTGATATCCGCCGTCCAAAAGAAGCTGATCGGCCCGAAGTCTCGGGGCAGGTTGCTGACGCTCATCGCGTTCGGTTCCCACAACAAGCGCATCAAACATCCGGTCAACGTCTACGCGTGGCTTTCGACGGCGGACGAGGCGTGCGTCGACTTCAAGAACGACGCGCTGTGCGGTTTCCATTTTACGGCGGGCGGATTTTCCGATCTGTTCGCCTTGGTCGGGGAGATTAACGCGCCGGATTGGGCGGCGAAGGTTCCGATATCATTGCCCATCTACATCTTCTCGGGCGCGGAGGATCCGGTGGGCGCCTATGGGCGAGGCCCGACCGAGGTATATGAGGCATTGGCGGCGACGGGTCATGCGAACCTGAAGCTGAAGCTCTATCCGAACGGACGGCATGAGATGCTCGCCGAACTCAATCGGCTCGAGGTGTACGAGGATGTACTGGCGTGGTTGGATGCAAGGGTTCGATAAGGCCGCGGGGAAAAAGATGCCGGTCTTTCTTTTCGGCCCGGTTCTTCTCGCGCCCGCAGCGGGATTTTTGGGTGTCCTAAAGCAAGAGTCCTTTGTGCTTTTGGGGTCGGTTCCGGCGGCCTGTGCCGGGTCGACGGGATCGACACCTTTCTGCCGCAGGCCAAGCGGTTGATCGGGTATCTCGAAGAAAACGCATTCTGCTATGATCATATCTCGATTTTCTCAAAGACGGCCGCGTCATTCGGGAGGTGCGGAATGAACACGGGTTGGATTTGGATGCGGTGTACCGAGAGGTGTATCGTGCCTGAGCATCGTATTTCGGAACACACTGCCACCTCTCCCTCTTCTCACGCCTCTTCTCACCAAAACAAATGTTCTTGAATGAAGCCTGTTGTCGTGTTATAATTTTTTTGAAATAATGTAGTGGTTACCGCTTGTTGTAGGAGCAATGTAATGCGCATTTTATCTCTGTTCAGCGGCGCGGGCGGTTTGGACTTAGGCTTAAAGCAAAGCGGCCACCAAATTGTGTGGGCAAATGATTCCGATCCCGACGCAACAGAAACGTATCGACACAATGTCGATGACAATATAATCCTTTCCGATATCAATGAGATTGATCTCAATATGGTTCCGTCTGCTGATGTTGTGGTCGGAGGGTTTCCATGTCAAGGTTTCTCTGTCGCCAACCTCAACAGAAATATCGATGATGAACGCAATCGACTTTATGAAGCGTTTTGTAATGCGATTGCAGTTACTCAGCCCAAGTTCTTCATTGCGGAAAATGTGAAAGGGATTCTTAGCCTTGATAAAGGGATGATCATAAAACGTATCGTGAGCGACTTTGAGGGAGCAGGGTATTTAGTCAATGTCAACAAAGTGAACATGGCCGATTACGGCATTCCGCAAACTCGGCAACGTGTTGTCATTCTCGGACAAAGGCGAGATATCGCGGATTCTATGATTCTGTCATTGCCTAAGCCGACGCACTCAAAGTCGGGAAGTCCCGCTCCGTGGGTGTCGATAAGTGAAGCGATAGGCATGTTTCCCGATCCGGATGAGCCAAATGACATATTAAATCACATATGCTCATCATATAAGGTTGAATACAGAAATTTCACGGGTCACAGGCAAACCGATCCCGACAAGCCTTCGCCGACCATCCTTGCCCGGGGCAACGGAAAAGGCGGCGTGTGTGCTATTCCGCATTATAACGGAACAAGGCGGCTTACCATACGCGAAAGCGCCGCAGTACAAACATTTCCTGATGATTTCAAATTCTTCGGCGGACTTGGCTCATGCTATAGGCAGATAGGAAATGCTGTCCCCGTCGCGTTTGGACGGATCATGGGAGAGGAACTGAACAGGATTGATTCTTTTGCGATGTTTAAGGAGTCACTTGATGCGAACAATATCGCTATTTAGCGGCGCCGGGGGTTTAGATCTTGGCTTTGTCATGGCCGGGCATGATATTGTCTGGGCAAACGATTGTTATGGCGACGCGGTTGAAACGTACAAAAAGAACATTGGCGACCATATTGTCAACGAGGATATTTGCAATGTTGATTCAAAAGACATCCCTCCTGCGGATATCGTGATTGAAGGATTCCCCTGCCAAGGGTTTTCGGTGGCAAACATGAAGCGTCATACTGCCGATGAGCGAAATGAACTCTACAAGCAGTTGATACGAGTGATTGCAGACAAACAACCAACATATTTTCTTGCCGAAAATGTCAAAGGGATACTGAGTCTTGGCGGAGGCGCCGTATTCCAAATGATCCTTGACGATTTCCGGTCGCTTGGATATGAAATCGATTACCGTTTGCTTAATGCGGCGGACTACGGCGTACCGCAGAAGCGAGAACGCGTATTCATCGCAGGGGTGCGAAAAGATGTTCGTTGCCGATTCGACTTCCCAATTCCGACTCACTCAATCGATCCGGATGAGAATGCGCGTCCGTGGGTGTCTGTTGCCGATGCGTTTCGAGATATCCCGGATCCCGATTCTCCGAACAATCTGCCCAATCATGAATATTCGAAATATAAAATCAACTTTAATGGATACTTGGGCCATCGGGTTATCGATGCTGCCGGATCCTCCCCGACCGTGACCGGGCGCGGTGATGATAGGGGGGGCGTTGTCGTACTTCCGCATCCTAACAATTCGCGAAGAATGACATGCAGAGAATTGGCCGCAATACAGAGTTTTCCGTTGGATTATGAATTTCAAGGC
The DNA here is from genome assembly GCA_031263335.1 of Eubacteriales Family XIII. Incertae Sedis bacterium. GTDB lineage: Bacteria > Bacillota > Clostridia > Peptostreptococcales > Anaerovoracaceae > JAISGB01. The sequence goes on along the minus strand of JAISGB010000177.1, from coordinate 7,875 downwards.
CCCCGATCTTCTGCTTACAGACAAATCGCAAACGCGGTTCCGCCGTTATTGGCATACCACGTGGCAAAACAGTTCAGTGAGGCAAACATCTATGCTTGACATTCACTTCAAACCGCAGATACCATTCCCCGGATTCAAAGAGTTTATCTCCGTAGAGGAACTTGTTCGAATTATAATTCCGCTGTCAGGAAGCAATGCGGAGTTGCCTGACTATGTTAATTTCATCTTGGCCTACAGGCATGATCAAATCAGCATTTCGGATTGGCCCGACTTCGCTTCCGGAGCGAATGATGCACGGATTGCGAGGGAATACCTGCTATTTCTCAGCAACTATGGGTATATCATCAAAATCGGCGGCCATGACCGCATGTCCGAACGGTACAAATATAATTGCAATCTCGATCCTGAAATCAAGGAAATCATTTCCGTCGACACTTCCAAAGAAACGATACAGGCGACACTCAAGGCAATCAGAAAAACAGAGGCAGTTTCGGAGGTAGAGCGAAAAAGAGTTCGGAGCGTCCAACACAGGCCGAATCAAACTAAATTCAGGAAGGAGATCCTTCGCGCCTATGAGCGGTGCGTCATTACAAACGTGATGATGCCCGAGGTGTTGGAAGCGGCACATATCAAACCATACAAGTATAAAGGAGAGGATACGATTGCCAATGGCTTTCCGATGAGGATTGATGTGCATGTGCTGTTTGATTCAGGGCATTTGCGCATATCGGAGGAAGGGGTGGTTGATTTGTCAACAAGGGCTCGCATGGATTATGGAGCGACTATTCCGCCGAAAATCGTGATTCCCGATTCCATCGACAGGGATTTTTTGCGTTGGAGATGGGAAAATTATAATGGAATTTGATGGAATCCGGGGGTTGGACGCGCCGGCCGGCGGGAGGATGGACGCGTATGAATCAATTCAAGATACAGGCGCCGTATCGGGCTACGGGGGATCAGCCGCAGGCGGTGGAGCGGTTGACGGACGGCATATTGTCCGGAAAGCAATATCAGACGCTCCTGGGCGCCACGGGTTCCGGCAAGACGTTCACGATGGCGAACGTCATCGAACGGGTGCAAAAGCCCACCCTGATCATCTCCCACAACAAGACCTTGGCGGCGCAACTCTGCGGGGAGTTCAAGGAGTTCTTTCCGGAGAACGCCGTCGAGTATTTTGTCAGCTATTACGATTACTATCAACCGGAAGCCTATGTGCCGTCCACCGATACTTATATCGAGAAGGATTCCGATATCAACGCGGAGATAGAGAAACTGCGCCATTCCGCCACGGCGGCGCTCACGGAGCGCCGGGACGTCGTCATCGTGGCGAGCGTGAGTTGCATCTACGGTCTGGGCAGTCCCATCGACTATGAGAATCAGGTCCTGTCGCTTCGACCGGGCCAGGAGCGAAACCGCAGGGATATCCTGACGAGGCTCGTCGACATCCAGTATACGCGAAACGACGTGGCCTTCGATCGGGGGAATTTCCGCGTGCGGGGGGACGTGGTCGATATCTTCCCCGCCGGTTCCGACGACGCGGTGCGCGTGGAGCTGTTCGGCGACGAGATCGAGGCGATCAAGGAGATCAACCCGGTGACGGGGGAGATCACGGCGTTGCGCAACCATATCGCCATATTTCCCGCGTCCCACTACGTGACGTCGAAGGAGAAGATGAGCGTGGCCGTGGGAACCATCGAGGAAGAGTTGGACGAGCGGTTGCGGTGGTTCAAGGACAGGGGAAAGTTGCTTGAGGCGCAACGCTTGGAGCAACGAACGCGCTTCGATCTGGAGATGTTGCGGGAGATCGGTACGTGCAAAGGCATCGAGAATTATTCCCGCCATATCACGGGCCTGCCGCCCGGTTGCAGACCGTACACGCTGATCGACTATTTTCCCGACGATTTTCTCATCATCATCGACGAGAGCCACGCCATGTTGCCGCAGTTGCGCGCCATGTACAACGGCGACCGCTCGCGGAAGTCGGCCTTGGTCGATTACGGATTTCGGCTTCCGTCCGCCTTGGACAACCGGCCGTTGCGGTTTGAGGAATTTCAAGAACTCGTTCGCCAAGCGGTCTTTGTCAGCGCCACGCCCGCGGCCTTCGAACGGGAGCACAGCGGCGGCATCAGCGCGGAACAGGTCATCCGGCCGACGGGTTTGGTGGATCCGGTCATCGATATCAAGCCGACCAAGGGGCAGATAGACGACCTCATCGGGGAACTCAACGCCGTGACCGCGCGCGGCGAAAAGGCGCTGATCACCACGTTGACGAAGAAGATGGCGGAGAGCCTCACCGATTATCTGAAAAATGTGTCGCTGCGCGTTCGCTATCTGCATTCGGACATCCAAACATTTGAGCGCATGGAGATCATCCGCGATCTGCGGACGGGCGTCTTTGACGTGTTGGTGGGGATCAATCTGCTTCGCGAAGGATTGGACATTCCGGAGGTGAGTCTCGTGGTCATCTTGGACGCGGACAAGCAAGGATTTCTGCGCAATGAGACCTCCTTGGTTCAGACCATCGGGCGAGCGGCCCGCAACGTAAACGGTCGGGTACTCATGTACGCCGACGAGATCAGCGAATCCATGCGACGGGCGATCGACGAGACCGAGCGGCGGCGCGCCATTCAGTTGAAATACAATGAGGAAAACGGCGTCACGCCCACCACCATCGAGAAGGCGGTGCGGGAAGTGACGCGCGCCACGCGCGTGGCAGAGGCGGCGGACGATTACTACGAGGCGCGGACGGCGCAGGAGATGACGCGAAAGGAACGGCAGGACTACATCAAACGGTTGGAAAAGGATATGAAGGAGGCCGCCGCGCATCTGCAGTTCGAGCGGGCGGCGGTCCTTCGCGACCGGATAATGGAGATGAAAGCGTAATAAAAATACCTGAACGGGTTCCCGCCGGCCGTTGTCAAACCAACCGATCGATGTAATTCAATCGCTTCAATCGCGTCAATTGATTTGATCGGTTCGATCAGTCATAATATTCTGCGGGCGCTCTTTTCAGTGTAAGGAACTGCTTTATGTCATGGCCGAAGATGATCTTCGCGTCTGTTTTCTTCGCATATTCGGCGATGAAATTCGCGCTCTTTACGTAGCCGAGCGAGTCGAAGATGAGTCCGGGGATGCGCACCGGCGGCCCGAGGTTCAGCGAACAGTACAGCGCGTCGGCCGAAAAGAGGAAATTCCCCGAATTCGGCAGACTCACGAACAGTCCCGTCATTGAGTAGGTATGCCCCGATCCGAAGGTCACGGCCTTTACGCCCGGTACGATCTCGTATTCCTTGAAGTCCTCCGGCAGGAGCCTCCAGTTCAATTCCGCCGCGAGAAATTCGTTGAAATCCCCATTTTTGTAGGGTCCCGGGCCGAAGCCGCGCAGACCGTAGAGCTTCATGGAATTTGCGAATTCCTCCTCTGCCACGATGATCTCCGCGTTCTTGAACAGATAGAGATAACCCACATGGTCGCAGTGCATATGGGATAGGACGACGTACTTCACCTCGGAAGGGTCAATCCCGAGTTTTTTGAGTTGCGCGGGAAGGATGTCGTCCTCGGTGCTCACGAAAGGAGAAGGCGTATCCTCATCGTCCGGGATGACGGATTCCCTCATGTTGCACCCCGTATCGAAAAGGACGTAACCGTCGCCGTAATCGACGAGGGTCCCGGTCACGGGGAACTCGATCCACTGCGCGACGGGATTTTGATTCCGCAGGGTGCCGTTGTGGATACCCGCCACGAAGGACGCCTCGTCCACGTACATTCGACCTAAGTCAAGTATGTGCATTTTCATAAAACCTTCACCTCCTCCTGAGTGATTGTCTGCTTGTTAACGCAATTCTCGCACAGCGCCGGAGAACGGTAAAGCAATAATTATTGATAGTATCCACAAATGAAAATTGTACTATCTATCAAATAGATTTGATTTACCCGGATTCTCTCACGGGACTATGATATGAGGTAAGAGGAACAGGTTGTTTTATTTGTTATTATTCATTTATTATTCAGCAGAGAGGGATATGGAGGACACAACTATGAGCACAAAGCAACGTTTCATTCCAAAGGTTCCCGGCGGTTCGTGGGGGGCGATGGTCGTGCTGTGGCTTGTCTTTGCCATGAACAGCACGGTGCGGGAACTGTTCAACAGGACGTCCCCCCTCATGGTCGATGAGTTCGGCGTCGACGCCGACACGATGGGGTTGTACGGCACGATCATGCAGATCGCGATGGGTCTGTTGCCCTTGGTCTTTTCCACATGGTCCGACAAAAGGGGGCAGGGTTGGATGCGGAAGTACAGCATGATCTGGGTGGCCGTCGGCTATATGATACTGACCTTCCTCGTGGGACTCCATTTCATATCGAGCGGCATCATCGTCATCGTCGTGTTGCTTACGGCGCGGAACCTCTTCGCGGGCGCGGGCGAGTCGCTCGAATGTACGGCCGTCGTCGAATGGTGGCCTCGGGAAGCGAGAGGGTTTGCCGCGGGTTTGCACCACACGGGTTATCCTTGGGGTACGCTCATCACGGGTCTCATCATCTCCGTCATGTTGGCCAAGTCCGACAATGATTGGAGGTTGCCTTTCATCATCATGCCTTTGATCGCGATTCCGATCTGGATCATCTACTGGAAGTTCTCGAACAAAAAGACCTTTGAAAAATATACGGAAAAGGCCATTGCGATGGGGCAGACGCCCACGCTCGATTCCGCGGACAGCGCGGAGGAGATCGAACTGGCCAAGAACGAGAGCAATCTTCTGCGTTGTTTAAAGAACGCGAACGTCGTCGCGGCGACCGTCGTCACGATCATCGCGCTCGTCATGTTCTTTGGCATCAATTTCTGGCTCAACCCCTATCTTACCTTTGTCGCCGAGTACGACTACGCGAAGGCGGCGGCCTACTCCCTGCTCTACACGATCACGGGCGGTCTCGGACAGGTCATCTGGGGACGGATATCCGACTATGTCGGTCGCAAGGCCAGTCTGCTGTTCTGCTTCGCGTGGCTCGCCGTCTGGGTGCTCATCCTGCCGCAGGTCAAGGTGGGACTCGGCGCCCTCGTCGGCATCCAGCTCGCGATCGGCTTCTGCGTCAACGCGCTCTTTGCTCTGCTCTACGCGACGGTGCAGGACAGCGCGCCCAAGGGCGCCATCGGCACGGCCATGGGCCTCAATGTGACGGCCTCCATCGTCGGCGCGTTCACCCCCGCCATCCTCGGCGGCCTGATCGCGGCGGGCGGCGGTTGGAACTCCGCGAGCGGTTATCAGACGGGCGTCATCTTCATGTGCGTCTGCATGGTCGTGGGCTTCCTCATCATCCTGCTGTTCAGTCATGAGACGGTCGGCAAGCGGCGCGGCAGGGACTGGGCGCTTGTGTCGTTCAAGGCTGCGGGCATCGAGGACAACAGGAACAAGAAATAGAAAAACGCACGGCGCGCGACGGTGAAAGAAACCGTCCCCCGAGGCGCGCGGGTCGGAAACGATCCGGATAACAATAAGCCGGGAATCTCACGCCTTACTGAGATTTCCGGCTTTGTTTTGATCCGAGTCGTCGGTCGCCTCCGGGAGAGCGGCGCGCTCGGCCGATATCTCGCTGATGTATCCCGCGACCAAATGCGCCGCGTTGCTCAGTTTGACGCCCTTTTTCTTCGCCAGGCCCAAATGCCAATACAGCTTTTCGTCCGGAATCAGGGGCGTCAAGGCGATCTCCCGTCCACGGAAGGTCTCCGCGAGATTTTTGTGTACGAACCCGACTCCGCCGTTTTCCGCGATGATGCGGGACATGGCGTGCAGATCGCCGATGGAATAGGAGATGTTCGGCTCGAATCCCGCGTCGCGGCACCGATCGATGATGATGTTGTGCCATTTGAATTCGGCGGGCGGCAGAATGAATTCCTCCGCCTTCAAATCCTCAAAACCGAGCGTGTCGCGCGCGGCCAAGGGGTTGTCCTTCCGCAACATGATCATCACGCTGTCGAAAAACAACGGGAGCCATTCGATCGTATCCTCATTCACGGGCCCGGTGGTACACGCGATGTCGGCCTTTCCGTTCACGACCGATTCATCACAGAGCATGTCGGGGTTTTCGATGAGGTGCAGTTCGATCTGGGGATGGCGCTCATGAAACTCGCCGACCAATTTGGGCACGAAATAGGACATCGCTCCGATGGTCAGCGAGAGCGTCACCGTCCCGTTCGCCGCCTTCGACATCGCCAACATCTTTTCCTTCAAAGCGTCGAACAGGGTGAGGACTTCTTCCGCCTCACTCAGCAGATAGATCGCGGATTTCGTGGGCGTCACGCCGTTTTTGTTCCGAAGAAAGAGCGAAACGCCGAGTTCGCGTTCAAGCGTCTGTATCGCGTGGGAAAGCCCTTGTTGCGTAATGAAGAGATTTTTGGCCGCCTTGGATAAGTTTCTGTCCGCGCAAACCTGCTTGAAATACTGCAAATGCCTGATTTCCATGCAAAAGCCTCCCGGAGCGGTTCTCCGACACAATCATAAAATGCCAAGAGACAACGGCCGGAATGCCTTTCTCGGGACATCGGGCCGAGTCCGCAATCCTTGCGGAGACTCGCGTCCGTCGTCTCCCGACCGTTTACTGTGGCACGGGTTCGTCATACGCGTTCATCAGCGTGCCGATGTACTTAAAAAAGGCCGCTGTGTTAACGAGGACATTATACCCCTCCCCGCCGAATTTTTCAATCGCGGTTTCATAAATATTCTCGGGTATCGGTCCGGGTTTCGTCAGGGCGCGCGCGAGTTCGTAAGCGGTCCTCATCGTTTCGTCCTCGATCTGCGGCGTCCGGCCGAGCAGGATCGCCTCGATAATCGTTTCGTCCACGCCGTTCTTCTTCGCGAGCAACTCATGGGCGTACATGCCGTAGGCCGCGCGGGAATCCGTGATGACCGCGAGGATGAACAGCTCGATGACGTCCTTGGCGACGAGGCCTTGTTTTACGACTTTAAGTTGCAACTTGTACAGCGGGTATCCGAGGCTCGGATAGTGAAACATCGACGTGAACGGTCCGTTGATCTGCCCTTCCTCCAACATCCATATATGAGGCAGATCGGGCGCCCCCATGTTTTCCACCACATCATCGTAGAATTCCTTCTGATCGGCTGTCATCTCCTCGCGCTTCAAATAAGGCAATCTGGGGCTGTTCTTCATCTTTCGCTCCCTTCCGACGTCTATTTCTTTGATCCATAAAGATTTTACTTACTTTCGGTCGGTCGGGTAAAACAAAGATAATTGATAATAATCACAAATATAAATTGTGCCGGGCGCCGAGGCGGCGTCCGGGACGATCGTATTCGACGGAATCGGCGCGGCGGATCGGGACGAAATTCGTCCGGCCATTTGACAGCCGCCGTCCGTCACGATATACTTTTATTGCTCCGACATCTATGGATAAAAGCGGAAGGTGAACAGGTACATCATGAAAAAACACATCAAGACAATCGCGACGGGCGCGTTGAAGGACCAATCGGGTCGAGGCTGCGGGGAATGCCAAACATCCTGTCAGTCCGCCTGCAAGACATCGTGTACGGTGGCAAACCAGAAATGCGAGAATGAGAGGATCCAAGGCGCGAAGATCGACGCGTGATCGTTGAATAGTAACCTATTTAATTAAATGATACATCTCTATCGATTTAAAGACCGCAACATCCTGTTGGACGTCGGCAGCGGCGCCGTCCATGACGTGAGCGATGTCGTATTCGACATCCTCTCTTTTTTCCTGCGCGCGACGGGAACCGAACGCTCCGCATCCGAACATCCCGCTTCGGAACGGGAACGTCCCGCCCTCGAACGCGTTGCGCACGAGCGGGACGCTTGGGCGCGCGCGAAGCCGTCCGTCGTCCCGGCCCTCGGGAACGGGAT
>JAISGB010000151.1 GCA_031263335.1 Eubacteriales Family XIII. Incertae Sedis bacterium | reverse complement strand
CAAAGCATCAAGTACGGCTCGGTGACGATATACATCCAAGACGGCAAGGTTGTGCAGATAGAAAAGACGGAGAAGATCAAGACGAGATGATTGTGACTGCTCAACGGTCGCGCTGTTCGTTGCGAGACGGAACCTCGTCACATCCTGTTTGACTTTTTAACAGTGACGGATCATCACGAAAAAGGTATTGACAAGCGATTTTTTATATGTGATAATATATATATCATATATGAATAATATGATAAGTGACTGACCAAAACATAGGAGGTCGCTCCCGAAACTCAGTGTAGTTTGAAGTAAGGAGGGCCTCGACATGAAATCCACAATCCACAACAAGACAATCCACAACAAGACAATCCACAACAAAACAAGACTCAAAAGGCTGTTGCTGATCGCGTTGGCGATCACCCTTGCGTTCGCGTTCACGGCCTGCGGCGGATCCAAGGAACCGGAAGAAAGCGGCGGGGCGGCAGGTACGGCAAGCGAGGAAAAGGAGCTTTTCCCGCTTCGTATGGTCACGCAGACCACAAACAGCGAGACCATCATCGCGGACAGGCTCGGTTTCTTTGCAAACGAAGGCATCGAGGCCGTGTTCATCGGAACGCTCGGCCAAGGCGTTACGCAGTATCAGGCGATCGCCACGGGCGATCTCGACGTCTTTACGCAGGGGCATCTCACGAATGAGGCGCAGGCGCGGATCGCGGGCTTGGACATCAAAACCGTGCAGCCCGGCTTCGTGGACGACGAAGAATATCCCCACGTCACCTATCTCGTCAGGGAGGACAGCGACATCCAATCCATCGAGGATTTCGCGGGTAAAAAAGTCGGGATCACCATGAACGGCGTCTGCATCGACGGGTACATCACAAAATATTTTACGGAGCACGGCCTTGACCCGTCGACGGTGGAATACGTGACCTTGCCGCAACCCGGGCAGGCGGAGCAGGCCGTCGTCCAAGGACTGATCGACGTCACGACTTCGCATTCCCCCTTCGGCGGCATCGCGCTCGCGGCCGGCGGCGTAAGGCGCTGCGCGGCGAGTTGGGATATCTTTGAAAACCCCGCGGCAGGGATGGCGACGCGCGGATTCAGCGGCGCCTTCATCGAGGAACATCCCGATGTCGTGCAGGGTTGGGCCAACGCCCTGTATCACGCCCGCGTATTCATCGAAAAATATCCGGAATACGCGCGGGAGGTCAGCGCCGACTATCTGGGACTCGACGCCAAGGACGTCAGCCTGAATCGGTGGCCGCAGGAGAGGAACGTCCCCCAAGATTGGGCTGAATTCTGGTTTGACCTTTCGGAGGAACTCGGATATTGGGAGGCCGGCGACATCACGATCGACGAAGTCCTCACGAACGAGTTTGTGCCGACGGATTATCCCGTGAAGTACGACGAGATCGTCAACACGTCGTGGGAACCCAAGGGCAAGCAGGAGTGACGCATGGCTGAGAACGGGAACCGAGCGAAGATAAGGCTCAACCATCTGAGGCAGATCTACTATATCCGAAACCAACAGACGAAGCGGCTCGAGGAGTTCGTCGCGTTGGACGACTTCTCCCTCTCGATCGCCGAGGGCGCGTTCATCGCGATCGTCGGCCCTTCCGGTTGCGGGCAGTCCACCCTGCTCGACATCGTGGCCGGCCTCGCGCGGTCGAAGGGCGGCGGGACCATCGAGATCGACGGCCGCAACGTGGCCAAGCCGGCGCTCGATCGAGGCTTTATCATGCAGGGCTACGCACTTTTCCCGTGGCGCAACGTGTTGCGCAATGTGGAATACGGACTCGAAGTGAAAGGCGTCTCGCGCAAGAAGCGTCCGGAGATCGCACGGAAATACATCGATCTGGTGGAACTGACCGGTTTCGAGGAACGCTATCCCAATGAGCTTTCGGGCGGGATGCGCCAACGCGTCGCCATCGCGCGCGCCTTGGCTTACGATCCCGTCGTCCTGCTCATGGATGAACCGTTCGCCGCCGTAGACGCGCAGACGCGTGAGACGATGCAGGACGAACTGCTTGACATTCAGGGCAAGGCGAACAAGACCGTCCTCTTCGTCACGCACAGCATCGAGGAAGCCGTACTCCTGGCCGACCGGGTCGTCGTCATGACGCCTCGGCCCGGCCGTATCCGGCGGATCGTCGACATCACTCTGCCGAGGCCCAGGACGAACGCGGATATGCGGGCATCGGCGGACTACGGCGTCCTCGTGCGGCGAATATGGGAGCTGTTGCACGACGTGGAACCGACCGAGCGCGGCGGAGCCGCGACCGCCTCCGGCGGCGACATCGCCGATGAAATCGATCTGTCCGCAGTATTGTAGGAAACGGGGTTTGTACATGGCAAGAGAAAGAAAAGAGATCATCATCGACCCGACGCGACCGCAAAATCCCATCGCGGCGGTCTTCAAGCGGATCTTCATGGCGAGCGCCGCGATCGTGGCTTTTCTGATCGTCTGGGAGGTCGCGGCTCGGCTCGAGCTTACATCCGTGCCGACGTTTTTCCCTCCTATTTCCGCAATCGCCGCGGCGTTGGCGGATGAGGCGGCCAAGGGGTTTCTGTGGACAAACATCCTGATCAGCCTGCGTCGGGCGCTCATCGGTTTCGGGTTTGGACTCTTGGTCGCGATCCCGCTCGGTCTCGCCATCGGTTGGTACCGGTTTTTCGGCGATCTGCTCAACCCGTTGCTTCAGTTGTTCCGCAATCTGCCGACGCTCGCGTTGTTGCCGGTATTCATGATGTTTTTCGGCATCGGGGAGTTTTCCAAGGTCTTGGTGATCCTGTGGACGGTCCTGTGGTATACGTTGCTCAACACGATCTCTGGCGTCCGCGCCGTCGATCCGCAGTTCATCAAGGCGGCTCGATCGATGGGGACGGGCAATCTGCGGCTCTTTGCCACCGTGGTGTTGCCGGCTGCGTTGCCGTTCATCTTTACGGGCGTCCGTATTTCCGCGACGGTTTCCATTCTGGTCCTCATCGCGGCCGAGATGATGGGCGCGAACAGCGGACTCGGATACGCGATGTTTTTCTATCAGGGCAATTTCCTGATCCCGCAGATGTTCGGTTACATCTTCGTGATGGCGATCATCGGCACGGCGCTGAATTTCATCCTCGAACATGTGGAAAAAAGCGCGTTCCGTTGGCGCGACGACGCGGGGTCCACATAGGGTCCGTCCTCGGGCGGCGAGGATAAACGGGAATCTACAGGCGTTGAAAAAAGGAAGGGGAACATCAATGGCAAGGATTGCAGACAGCCTGATCGAATTGATCGGGAAGACGCCGCTCCTGCGTCTCAACCGCTATGCGGAGGACAAGGGTTTGGCCGGCGCGATTATCGCGAAGTTGGAATATTTCAATCCGCTCGGCAGCGTCAAGGATCGGATCGCGTACGCGATGATCGAGGACGCGGAGAAGCGCGGCGTGATCGACAAGGACAGCACGATCATCGAACCCACGAGCGGCAACACGGGGATCGGACTCGCGTTCGTCGCGGCCTCAAAGGGCTATCGCATCACCTTGGTCATGCCGGATACGATGAGCTTGGAGCGCAGACGCCTGTTGAAGGCGCTCGGCGCCGATCTCGTGCTGACGCCGGGCGCGCAGGGGATGCGCGGCGCGATCCGGAAGGCGGAGGAACTCAACGCGCAGATCGCCAATTCCTTCATCCCGCAACAGTTTGAAAACAAGGTCAATCCCGCCATCCACCGGGAGACG
>JAISGB010000084.1 GCA_031263335.1 Eubacteriales Family XIII. Incertae Sedis bacterium | reverse complement strand
CAACCTTGAAGAGTTGGAATACGAAGATCTGCTTGATTATCATTCCCTCTACGGCTATATCAAGGGGCGTCTCCGACCCGCCGGCTTTACCTATGTATTTATCGATGAAGTGCAAAATTGCAAGAATTTTGAACGGGCGGTTGACAGCCTTTTTGTAAAAGACAATGTGGACATTTATATTACGGGTTCAAATGCCTACATGCTGTCGGGAGAGTTGGCGACCTTGCTGTCAGGCCGCTATGTCCGGATTGAAATGTTGCCGCTGTCATTCGCCGAATATGTCTCCTTTACCGGAGGCGGTACAAAAAATGTTGCCGGCGCCTTTAGGGATTACATCAAAAATGGAGGGTTTCCCGCCGTTGCGGCGCTTGAAAACACGGAGAACCTTATCGCGTCCTATCTGGATGGGATATACAACTCCATTCTGCTGAAAGATGTGGCGGTTCGTCTGAGCGTTTCGGACATACCGGTCCTGGAAAGTATCGCCAAGTTCCTGTTCAGCAATGTGGGAAGCCCTGTTTCCACGAAGAAGATCGCCGACACAATCAATTCGACGGGCAAAACTGTTTCGATCAATACGGTCGACAAATATCTCCTTGGCCTTTGCGACAGCTATCTGTTTTATCGGGTCTACCGTTATGATATCAGGGGAAGGCAACATTTGAAAACATTGGGGAAATATTTTGCCGTGGACAGCGGACTCAGAGAGCACAGACTGTCCTCATCCTCCTCGGATATCGGCCATGTCCTTGAAAATATCATCTTTCTTGAACTTATCCGGCGTGGTTACAGGGTGAGCATCGGGAAATTTGCCGAGAAAGAAGTGGACTTTGTGGCGGAAAGCCCGGAGGGCAGAGAATATTATCAGGTTTCCGCAAGCGTTTTGGACGAGAATACCCGAAAGCGCGAGTTTGAGTCTTTACGGAAGATTCCCGACCATCATCCCAAGATTCTTCTCACCATGGATGAGATACCTCGTTCCGCGAACTTTGACGGCATACGCCAATTCCATGCGGTTGATTGGTTGCTCGGGCTTTGTCGTTGAATTCGGCCCCGCAGAACCTACTTGCCGAGATTATTCCGGTCTACCTCTAACCGCGATGTGGTCTTCTGAGTCAAAAACTTGATTGCCATCCTCCGATTATATATCCGACAATCTCGGCAAGGTCGCCGTCGGCTTTCTCAGTGTATTTAACCCGGAAAGCCATATTTATCACTTAACCTCGCCATGACAATATCAGAGTCAATCACGTTCCCGGCTTCGATCTGCTTTATGCCTACGCAGGGTTTCGGTGATCCAAGTAGCGCATTGATGAAACCAACATCCGGTTTTCATCAATCATTGGGTCTTAAAATATGTTCAACAAAACACGGCGGGCGGAACCGCAGTCCCGCCCGCCGTATTCTTATGGTTCCGATGATTCGAGCATAGGGTTATCCGATTGTTCCGACGATCCGGCACGGGGGCTATAAAATATCCGCCCGTATTGCCCGTTTCGCCGCAGGGTTTCCCCGCACTTTAGTTCATGTCGCGTCCTGCTCTTCTCCTGCGGACGGCAACCGTCGTGACGGCGGCGATGGCGATCACCGCGAGCGCCGCGATCAGGGCGATCCACAGGCCGGAACCCGGACCGCCGGCTTCAGCATCGGCGTTGGCGCCGTCGCCGGCCGCCTGCGGCGTCTCCTGCTCGCCTATGTCGCTCGTCGGGTCGGTATCGGCGGCATTCTCCGCGCCGGTTGTGCCGCTTGGAACCGCGTCTGACGCGGCGGCGTCCGCGATGGTGTCGGTCGTAGCGGACGCGGAAGTTGCGGTCGTGGCGGATGTCGTGCCGCCCGTTGCGCCTGTCCCTGCGGCGGAGGTCGTACCGCCCGGGACGGCGACGGCGTTGTCGCCGCCCGTGTTATTCCCGCCGGTGTTGGTGTTCCCTCCGGTCTCCGTCCGTGCGTTCACGGTGAAGCGCACGGTTGCCGTGGCCGTCGCGCCGTCGTCGTAGGCGACGGCGACGGTCGCGGTATACGTCCCCGCGCCCAAACCGGCGTTCGGACGGATCGTCCGGGTGGCGATCGAGCCGCCCGCTGTGACGACAGAGCCGAAACCGCCGAGTTCAAAGGCCGTCCCCGATATCGTGACATCGGCGATGTTCGCCGTGCTGTTGCCGGTGTTCCTTATCGTGAGGTTCAGGGCCGCCGGGCGGACATAGCCTTCCGTCACTGCGCCGAAGGTGAGTCCCTGCATCGTCAGTACGCGCGTCTGCGGCGCGCCGCCCGCAACAGTCACGCTGATCGAATCGCTGCGGAAGTCTGAATCCGTGGCTTGATAGCGCACCGCATAGCTGCCCAAAGGAAGGTTCATCTCCGGACCCGTGCAGGGCGTCCAGTTGATTCCGTCAGCGCTGTATTCCATCGCCCCGGTCACACCCGTGATCCTGCCGTCGTTCATGCCGACGACCGTTTCGTTCGATCCCTTGACGACGGTTGATGTGGGCGCATCGGGTCGCGCGGGAATGTAGAGGCTCTGCGCTTCGCTCGCCGCGACAGTTCCGTCGGCGCCGCTGATGGTCCGCACGACGGAAAGCGTCGTCTCCATCCATACCGGATCGATGTCATAGGTCCCGTCCGCATTGGCGACGATTTCTGCGTCGGCGACGATGGAGTACGAGGCGCCCGCATCGAGTCCCGTCAGCTTTTCGTTCGTGTAGTCGATGGAGGCGTTCGGCGCGTCGAACAGATACCGATAGGTCGCGGTAACGGTCGCGGCGTTGCCGGGCATGGTGAATACAGTCGTGGGTTTGCTTGCGTCGGCGAAGTTGCCGCCGCCCGTTCCTGTCCATTTGTCGAACACCTTCCCTGCCGGGGCGGCATCCGCGATGACGGTCACCGTCGCGTCCTCCGCAAACGGGCTTTCACCGACGATGTCTCCGTGTTCCATTGTTAATTCGTAGGTTGCCGGGGCGCCTGACGGCGCGACGTTCACTTCGCAGGTCGCCGTCAACACAACGCCGGAGTGCGGTTTGATCGTGGCGGTGATGAGCGCTGTACCGTGGGCTTTGGTCGTGACCTTGCCGTTATCGTCTACTTCGGCGGCGGCCGCGTTCGATGAAGTCCATTCTGCGGCGGGAATGTTCGCTCCTGTTGTGGTTTCGGTCTGGGTTGTGGGAAGATAGCTCGCCACGCTCAGTGTCTCGTCTTCGTCGATGTTCAAATTGAGTTCCGCTTCGTCCAAGGCGATGGTTTCGATCATGACGACAGCCTTGACGCCGGCGTATGTCTGCGCCACCGATCCGTCATAGCACCAGACCTTGTTCAGCGTCTTGCCGCTGATGGGAAACGCACTCGCCTCAAAGATCATCGTATCGCCCTTGTTCAGTATCGTAAGGTCGGTTATCTTCGAGCAGTTGAAAAACGCCATAGTCCCGATACGCTCTACGCTCGCCGGTATCGTGACGGAAGTCAAACTCGTGCAGGCATAAAACGCGCTGCCGCCGATGCTTTCCACTCCTTCAGGTATCGCAACAGAGGTCAAGCTCGTGCAAGCGTTGAACGCTCTTGCGCCGATACTTGTCACGCCCTCCGGTATCGTGACATCGGTCAGCTTGGCACAACTGCTGAACGCATTGTCGCCGATGCTTGTTATGCCGGTCATTCCATGAACGGTTTCCAACACCGCGCAGTTTTGAAATATGCCCGCGCCGATGCTCTTCACAGTCGCCGGGATATCGATGGAGACCAAGCTCTTGCAGTTGGTAAACACGGTATTGCCGAGGTTCTCCACGCCTTCCGGTATCATAACCTCGGCCAATTTGTCACAATCGCGAAACGCATTGTTGCCGATGTTCTTCACGCCCGCCGGTATTTCGACGGAAACCAAACTCGCGCATTTCCAGAACGCCAGATCACCGATGCTTGTTACGCTCTTCGGCATCCGGATGGAGCTCAACGATGCGCAACCGTAAAACGTGGCGGCGCCAATTTCTTCTGTGTTGCCAAGTATGGCAACCTCGACCAAACCCGTATCTTCTTGAAACGCGCGGTAACCGAGCGTTTTTACATTCGCCGGTATTTCTATGGAAGTCAGTGCCGGGCAAAGGGAAAATGCATAATTGCCGACAGTCGTCACGCCGGACGGTATCTCGATGGAATTTAGGTTTGTGTTGCGGTCAAACGCATAATCCCCTATGTTCGTCACGCTTTCAGGTATTGTAATCTCTGTCAGGTTCGTACATGAACGAACCGCCCCAAGGTCTATGTACGTCACGCCAGACGGTATGCTGTACTCCGTACCCGCTTTGGCCGGAGGATATTTCATAAGGGTCGTTTTATCCTTATTAAACAGTATCCCGTCATCATCCGTATAGCTCGGATTTTCCGGCTCCACGGTGATGGAGGCGAGCGGCAGGCATTGGTCAAACGCCCAGTTGCCTATACTCGTCACGTTTTTCGGTATCGCAACCTCTTCCAACGACGTGAGCTGAAACGCCGCAAAACCGATGTTCGTCAAGCTGTCCGGCAACGTAACGGCGGTCAACGGCGTGTAGTAGAAAAAGGCCCAATCGCCGATGCTTGTGACGCCTTCCGGTATCACAACAGAAGTGATTGTTGACGCGTTGCCCTGAAACGCGCGATCGCCGATGGCCGTCACGGGAATGATCTCCTCGGTTCCGCTCCCGGCGACGAAATCCGGTATCGTTATCGCGCCGTCGGTTCCTTCGTAGCCTGTGATGGTCGCCTCGTTTCCTGAAACCGTGTATTTGAAACCGGCGGTGTTGGTATACACGCCATCCATCTCCGCATCCGCCGCGCGCACGGCGCCCAAGGCCGTTACGGAAGTGTCTTTTTCGGTTCCGCTCCCGGAAACGGAAGTCTGCATCTCGGCGCCGGCCGCCACCGGTTCGTCTCCCGTGTCGCCCGCGCGGGTTGCAACCGGTTCATCCTCGCCTTCCGGCAGGGTGATCGCGGACGCGGAATCCTCGTTGACGGATACGGCGGACGGACCTTCTTCATCCGCGCTCGCCTGCGCCGGCAGAACCGTCCACAAGGTCAATGCCATGATGACGGCTACGACCGGCGCCAATTTCTTTTGTCTTGCCTGTCTCCCTTTCTTTGCCACGATGTTTTTCATCTGTCTGCCTCATTCCTTTCATTTTTCATTGCTGTGGTTTTTATGGTTTGAATCGGTGCGTTCTTCCCTCTCAATTTATAGGACCCACATCCGTATTCCCCCTCTCTGCGCCGTTTCGCGGACACGCAAAAAAACAGCTCCCGCGTACGGCGTCCTGCCGGGCTGCTTCTCAAACCTGTATTCTGTTATTGTATTGGAACAGGATGCGGAGAATCCGCGTCCTGTCGATACCGAACGGGCTACCTCAGAATGCCGCACCCCCCCCCGTGGGATATTTTGGAAATTTTTGTTCCCATGTCCGGCCGACCGATCATTTGTCTGTCCTTTCCCCTTTGTCTCTCGTTTCGCCTTCATCGAGCGGTTGCGCCCGTTTCGATCCGACCCGTAAGGGCGTTCCTGTTTCACGCCCGATCCGCAACGTTGCTTTACGTCGATCCTTGCACCCGTCTATATAATATATACCCATTCTTGGAGTGTTTGAAACATAAATTTGAAAATTTCTTAAACTTTTTTGTGGATGAGTGGAAAACGGGCAAATCCGTACACATGGAAACATCCCGTCATATCAGCCGGGAGTCAGAAAAGACAAAACCCATATATGCATTTACCTTGAACTCACCGAAACCAAAGGAAGGACAGTTCGTTGTTTTTATCGACAGGATCGAATTCGTGATGATCTGCCGTAACAAGTGTTGCGTCTTCTAATTTTGCGGTCGCCAATACAAAAGAATCCGCAACGGAAATTTTATAGGTGAGTTTGAACCGCGCGGCTTCTTTCATCAATTCATCGTTGATGTCATCAATAACTTGGATCGGGGAATCATAGAACGAATCCATGGCCGCATCAATCAGTTCTTTGCCGCCCGATCGCAACAAATCATAATAGACTTCAAACAGATTGATACGGTGGATCAATATATCAACCTTGCCTTCCGCCGCTTCCTTAATGATCGGCTTTACTTTGGATGATCCGGCTTCTTCTTTATAATATGCAATAAGGGAACAGGCATCAAGAATATATTTCATGTTCAACGCTCCAAAGATTTTTCATGTTCTTTGCGAGCCATATAATCGTAACTTGACAGATTCGTCTCCTTGAACATCCCATGCATATTTTCAATCGCCTTGAGTGCGCGTTCGCGCGAATCGTCATTTCTCACTTCATCAAGAATTGTTATGATAGCCTTCTGATTTTTCTTCGCTCGCACCGGTTTTGTCGGCACAAAAGTATGACCGTCGTAATATGCGTCTACCGCTTCCATTTTGAAATCTCCCGTCTTTCGCAAAACTTGCTTCCGCAAACGCTGTCCTCCATTCATAGTATACTTCTCCGCAAGCGATATTTCAAACCATATTCTCCGTTAACCGCGATGTGATCGTCTGAGTCAAAACTTGATTGCCATCCTCCGATTTCGCAGATGCGGTATCAAAGGTGCGGGTTGCATATTATATACCCATTATTGGAGTATTTGAAACATAAATTTAAAAATTTCTTAAACTTTTTTGTGGATGAGTAAAATACGAAGAGTTTTTAAAAATAAATACTTTCTCTCTTGCCGCAAATTACCGGTCGTGTGATATAATTTGATCGATATTTATCGCAATCGAACCGGCGTCAATTGAAAATCGGATCGGAGATGATCAAAAATGACACAGAGGGAACAAACGAAAAACGCGGTTGCGCCCGGGCTGTCGGAGCGGCCCGCGCGACGTCGGACGACGGACTTTCGTCGGGTTTTCACAAAACACGGAGGCAAAGCGTTTGCCTTTGCGCTGTCCTTGGCGGTGGCGCTCGGGGCCTTCGCTCTGCCCGCGACGATCTTCGGGATGGGCGGTGAGGCGCCATTTTGGGCCTTTGACGCGGAAACGCGGGACATTGACGCCGCGCCGAACCCGGACAACGCCGGAACGGAGGATGCCGCCTCGGGAGACGCCGCGACGGATGAGGAAGGCGCGCAACAACCGCCCGGAGCGGGAGATCAAGAAGGGGAACAACAGGCGGACGCCGGCGCGCCGCCTGAGGAAACGAACGAACCGACGGATACGGACGATCAAGCGGGATTGCAGACCGAAACAAACGAGCCGGCCAAAGCGCCGATCGGCGCCCTCTGACGGGAGACGGAAAGCCCGAGGCCCGCTATAATTTGACCCAGCCAAGCGATGTGACCGTAACCATCGCCAAGGCAACCCCGGAATACGACGCGCCGACGACGATGAGCGCCGTATACGGCTCGACGCTCGCCGAACTGCCGTTGCCGGACGGCTTCGCGTGGGAGCAGGACGAATCGACGCCGGTCGGCACGGTCGCGGGCCCGAACAATTTCACCGCGACATTTACACCCAAAGATACGACAAACTATCTCAGCGTTCCCAATATCCCCGTAAACATCCTCGTAGACCCCGCACAGATCGTACACCCGACGATCATGGGGGTGATCGCGCCGACGCGCGGCGCGCGTCCTGTGTCCTCCGTCACCGAAACCGAACAATATACCGGCACGATAAAATGGTTCCCGAGCGTATCGACGGCCTTCGAGCCGGATACGACCTACGTCGCGACGATCACGCTCGCACCGAAGCCAAACTATACACTGCAGGGCGTAACGGAGAACTTCTTCGCGATGCCGGGCGCGATCAACGTGACAAACGCCGCGGGCAACAACGTGATCGTCGCGATCTTCCCGAAAACCGCCGCCGTCGTCGTCAAGAGCGGCGGCGATGACAGCGGCGATAGCGCCGACAACGGCAACAACGACGCCGGCGGCGCCGGCGCCACCGACACCTCCGGAGGATCGAAAAGCCCGGCGCGCGCCGTAAGAACATCGGGAACCGAGACTTCAAACACCCCTGTGTCCGATTTGGACGGAATCGAAGCGACGCCGAAGGCGAATGCAGAGCATGACGCCGTCAAAGCCGAAACGAAGACGGACGACGTCTCGGCAAAACCGGAAATCGTCGATCAAGAGGCAAACGACGCAAACGATCCGGCGTTCCCGATCGCCCTCGTCATTTCGATCATCCTCGGAAGCGCAATTGTCTGCGTAATCGTAATCGTCGTTCTGCATCATTGGCGCACAGTGCGTATGCGCGCGCCAAAAGCATAGCCGAAGAAAATCGAGCGCGGGGTAAATGGACTGTTGTTGCCCCGCGCGATCAACAATCGCGCATGAGGGGATGACCGGCTGTATTCATACGATTCCGGCGGATTTCAACGCCTGTTCCATATCATAGATCAGATCGTCCGTGTCCTCAAGCCCGGCACTCAGCCGGAAAAAACCGCCGTGAAACGCGTCTCCGTACAGATATTGCCTTTCGTCGTTTTCCCCAAGGAACACAATCAGGCTTTCGTCATGGCCGAGGGAAACGGCGTTTGTGATTATGCGCAACCTGTCGACAAAACGGTTATGCCCGTCGTGATCCGTGTTCAGCCCGAACGCCAACACGCCGCCGAAACCGCCCTGCATCTGTCTTGCGGCAATGCCATGATTTTTATGTTCGGGCAAGCCGGGATAGGCAACAAAGCGCACCTGCGGCAGGGTCTGCAAAAACTCCGCGATTTTTTGCGCCGATTCGTTATGTTGCCTCATACGGAGCGGCAATGTCACCGCGCCGCGCATAATGAGCCAAGCGTTGAAGGGACTGATTGCGCCGCCGAGGTTCACCATGGCTTGTCCCCTGATCCGATCGATCAAGGCTTTTTCGCCAAGTACCGCGCCGCCCATCGCGTCGCCGTGGCCATTGATGTACTTCGTCAGGCTTTCTATCGTCAAATCCGCGCCGAATTCAAAGGGTCGTTGGTTATAAGGGGACGCAAATGTGTTGTCCGCGGACAAAAGCGCGCCGTTTGCGTGGGCGATTTCGGCGATCGCCTCGATATCACTGATTTTGATCGTCGGGTTGGATGGCGTCTCGATATGAACCAGTTTTGTGTTCGGTTTTACAGCCGCTTTTACGGCTTCGATGTCGGCGCTGTCCGCAAGCGTTTTCTCGACGCCGAATTTCTCGGGAAACAGCTCATTGATCAACCGATAGGCCGCGATATAGGTTGAATCCGACATTACGACATGGTCACCCGACTTTAAGAACGTGAAGAATACGCCGGCAAGCGCCGCCACGCCGCTCGCCAATACCACACAATCCGGCGCGTTATGCAACAATGCGAGTTTTTCTTGTAAATATCGTTGATTCGCGCCGCCGTTCCTCGTGTAGATGCTCGCATCGGAACCGCTCCAGTTGATGCCGGACGGGTCATATGGCAATTCATAGCTGTTTGCCATCGTTATCGGGCGACGGATCGCCCCTGTCTCCGTATCCGTTTCATTGCCGCCGTGAACGGCGCGGGTCAGAAACCCGAACGCGGCATCGATGTTTTTTGGATTCATATTCCATCCCCTCTTTCGGCGGGCGCGTGTTTCTACCTGGCAATATTTCAATTTCATTATATTGCGAATGGATGATTTTTTCAATGGCTATGTCTCGATCGTCGCGGATTCACAGCCCGCCGGATCTGTCGCGCCCTCCTTTTACGCCGCCTCGCGCTTTCTCTTTATACCGCGCGCGTTTCATCTTTCCGTATCTGCTTCGTGGGAGCCTCGCAACAGCGTTTTATTTGTTCAAACAGCACCGATTTTATTGACAAAACAGCACCGATATGATAGCATGATACCAACGGTCGGAAAGGAGTTTTCAATTATTATGCAAATAGCATTGACAGAACTGAAAGTGAATGTCGGGCGATACGTTGACTTGGCGTCTACCGAAGATGTGGTCATCACGAAGTACGGCAAGCCCACCGCCAAGATTATCCGTTTCGATAAAGAGCCGTGGTACATGAAGCGTATGCCTGAAGAAGTCACTTCCGTCGAGCAGTTGTTCGGAACGATCCCCGAAGATATTGACCTTGAAGACGTCAGGATGGAGCGATTGGCGAAGTGAAAGTGTTGCTTGACACAGATGTCATTATGGATGCCTTGCAGGAGCGGCAGCCGTTCGATGCCGACGCGAAAGAAATCCTGAGACGCGGCCAAAGCAAGGAAATCGACATCCTGTTCACCGCCAACGCCGCAACCGATATTTTCTGTCTGTACAGCAAGGCAAGAGGCATGAAATCGGCGCAGAGCGCGATAGGGTTCCTGCTCAACACATACGGCGTAGTGGGCGTCACGCAAAGCGACTGCATCAATTCCTTGAAAATACCGATGGAAGATTTTGAGGACGCACTCGCATTGGAGTGCGCGAAAAAAGCCAAGGTTGATTACATCGTGACACGTGATGACAAATTCCAAGATGACACATCCTCGATTCCCGTCATTCGTCCCGCCACTCTGTTGAGCTTGCCGAAATAAGCGTCGTACAGATACGCCGGATGTAACGATCTCCGCTTGACCCGTCTCCCGCAGAGAAAAGAAAGCGATCATTCCCCCCCGCTAAAATCCGTATCAAAGGTCACGACGGCTTCGATGCGTTCATCCGTCTTTTTCAATTCTTCGCGGATCAGGGTTTCGATCTCCTTCGCCCGGGTCCGTCCCTCGATCGACAGCACCACGTCGAAGATGACGTTGATGCGCCGTTCCCCGCGCACCACGCGCAGATCGTGCAGACCCATCGCGCCCTCCGTCGAAGATAGGACGCGCGCCATCTTCTCCCGCAGATCGCGGGCGAGCGGATCGTCCGTATCGATGGGGTCCATGTGGCCGACCAACTCGACCCGGAACCGCTTCATCGCTTCCCGCTCGATGGCGTCGATCGCCTCATGGCTCCGCAGGATGTCCCGCGCGGCGTCCACCTCGACGTGGACGGACGCGAAGGTGCGGCCCGGCCCGTAATCGTGGACGACGAGATCGTGTACCCCCATCACGCCGTCCCCGTCGAGCACCAAGCCCTTGAGCTTCGCCACCAAGTCCGGATCGGGCGCTTGTCCCAGAAGCGGGCGGGACGTCTCGCGGATGAGGGCGACGCCGGACCAAACGATGAATACGGCGACGGCCATACCGATGTACCCGTCCGTATTCACCCCGGTCAGATCGCCGACGATCAGCGCGATGAGGACGGCGCAGGTGGCGATGACGTCGTTCCTGCTGTCCACGCCCGTCGCCTTCAGCGCGGCGGATCTGATCCGTTTGCCCAGATCGAAGCAGAACAGCGCTTGCCATATCTTGATCCCCGCCGCGACCGCAAGCAGACAGGCGGTGAGCAGATTGAACTCCACCTCCTCGGGTTCGAGTATCTTCTCGTACGATGAGACGAACAATCGGAAGCCGACGAGGATGATGAGGGCGGCGACGACGACGCCCGTCATGTATTCGATGCGCGCGTGTCCGTAGGGATGATCCTTGTCGCCCTGCTTCGCCGCCATCTTGAAGCCGACGAGGGTGACGGCCGAAGCCGCGGCGTCCGTCAGATTATTCGCGGCGTCGGCGATGATGGCGATGCTGCCGGACATCCAACCGAGCGCCGCCTTGAGCAGACAGAGGAACAGGTTCGTGACGATCCCCGTCGCGCCCGCCAATTTGCCGTAGGACTCCCGCACCTTTACGCTGTCCGTATCCCCCGGATCCTTTATAAACCGTCTGATCAAAAAACCGGTCATCTCTCCGTCTTCCCGTTCTCGCCGCTCTGCCGCCGTCGAATCCGCGCCCGGATCGCGGCTATCGCCAAAGTTTTTCGGGATAAAGCCCCGAATCCTTGAGGGATCGAAGCGCCGCAATCACAGGTTCCTTATCCTCCTTGTACGTGACGCCGAACCATCGGTCGTCCGTATACAATACCTTGACCGAGGCGCGCCCGGCCCGAATCAGCCGATCGACCTCCTTCGGCAACAGATATTCCTCGGTCAGCGGGTTCTTCGCCATCGCGCCGTTCAAAAACGCGGGGAAGCCCCGTTCCAATTCCTCCGAGAACCGTTCCGTAAACCCCCAAAAATTCATGGATACGGTGGCGTCCGTCGGCACGGTGATCCATGTCTCGTCGTCCTCGGTGTAGGCGATCGCCCCGTCGCGCCACAGGATCTTGCGGCGCTCGTCGACGCCCGTCAGGCAGTCATTCCCGTCCACCTTGCACACGCCCCGCGCCACCGAACCGTATTCCGTGAGGGTATTGCGCAACCGATAGCCCACCATCGCGTACCGTTCCTTGCCGTCCGTCCCCGCGTCCGCCGCGCGCAACAGGTGATCGTACATCAACTGAAACGCGTGGGAACCGTAGAAATCATCGGCGTTGACGACGGCAAACGGCCCGTCCGTCATCTTTTTCGCGCTGAGTACCGCGTGGCAGGTCCCCCAAGGTTTGACGCGGCCCTCGGGCAATGAAAACCCCTCGGGC
>JAISGB010000068.1 GCA_031263335.1 Eubacteriales Family XIII. Incertae Sedis bacterium | reverse complement strand
GAAGATGGGGGAGCGCCTCGGCGCGGGGGAAATATTATTGACCTCCATGGACACCGACGGCACGAAAGCGGGTTTCGATCTGGAGATGCTGAACGCCGTCTGCGAGGCTGTGCGGATTCCCGTCATCGCCTCCGGCGGCGGCGGGGATCTCGCCTCGTTCGCGGAGCTGTTCCGTGAAACCGGGGCGGACGCGGCCTTGGCGGCCTCCGTATTCCACTACGGGGAATACACGGTGAACGACATTAAGGGGACGTTGGCCGAACACGGCGTATCGGTGCGGCGCGCGGGCGGATGAAAGGAATAACTATAAATGGATCGGTCGAAGTATTTTCAAAAAAGTGCGCTCGTACCCGCCATCGTGCAGGACGACGCGTCGGGCGAGGTGTTGATGTTAGCGTACATGAACGACGAGAGCCTGCGCAGAACGACGGAAACGGGCTACACATGGTTTTACAGCCGATCGAGGCGATCCCTGTGGCGGAAGGGGGAGACCTCCGGCCATGTGCAGAAGGTTGTGTCCATCGTGCCGGACTGCGACGACGACACCCTGCTCATCCGCGTGAAGCAGACCGGGCCGGCCTGTCATACGGGAAATCGGACCTGTTTTTATCAAGCCCCGATCTTTGAAGGAGGGAATGATGATTGACACCTTACAAAACCTCTGTGACGTCATATCGGCGCGCAAGGAGGGCGGAGACCCGGATTCCTACACAGTCTACCTGTTCCGCGAGGGCCTTGACAAGATATTGAAGAAATGCGGGGAGGAATGCAGCGAGGTGATCATCGCGGCGAAGTCCTTGCAGGCGGCGGAAGGGAGCGCGCCCTCGGACGGCAAGGCCGACGATCTGAAGAACGAGATCTGCGATCTGCTCTATCATCTGTTGGTACTGATGGCCGATCGGGGCATACCGCTTGCGGATATCGAAACCATCCTGCGAGAGCGGGCCGGCAAGATCGGAAATCTGAAAACATTCAAAACGACGGACAAAGACAGCTGACGCGCCTCAACGGCGCGCCACAGCTATCTTGAATATCTCCTTGAGTTTCAAGGGTTTCCCGTACATCATCACGCCGATCCGGTATATCTTCGCGGCAAGCCACGCAAAGAGGATGATGGTCGGCGCGAGGATCAAAAGCGCGATGACGCCGTGCAGATAATCGGCCTCGCCCATGCACACGCGCGCAAACATGATGAACGGCGAGAAGAACGGGATATAGGACAGAACCTTCACATAGATCGCGTCGAGGTTTGTCATGCCGAAGACGGAGATGAAAAAGGCGATGATGACAAAGATCTGCGGCAGGGTCGTCACGGCGCCGGCGTCCTCGATCTTGCTGACCGTGGAACCCAAGCCCGCGTAGATGAACGCGTACAGGAGGTAGCCGCCCGCGAAGAACAACAGGAAGAATATGACCAAGGACGGGGAGAGGTTTGTCGATTCGATGCCGCTCGCGATATCCGGCATCTGCTCCTTCCAGTTGCCGAAATTCAGGAACAATCCGGCAACGGCCGCCGCGATGATCAACAGCAGTTGCGTCATGGCCGCGCATCCGACGCCCAAAACCTTTCCGAACATGAGCTGTATCGGTTTTGCGGAGGTGATGAGTATCTCCATCGCCTTCGTACTCTTTTCGTTGACCACGGAGGATATGACGAACTGTCCGTACATGATCATCACCATGAACAGCAGATAGAGCAGGATATAGGATAGGAAGAAGTTCGTACCCGCATCGGCGCCGTCTCCCGCATCGGCGCCGCTCACCGACACGATCTCGCCGGAGACGGTGATCCCGAGCACCTGCTCGGCCGCAGATCGCGCGTCGGGCGACAGATCGCGCAGAGCTGTCTCCCGATCGGCGTTCGTGAAATAGCTGTCCAACACCTCGATCAGCCCATATAAGCCAAAGTCGTAACTCGAACCGTAGAGCCGGTAAGAAGCCCCTCCGTCGTATACGAGGGCGACATCATAGCCTTCCTCGGCCACCGCCTCTTTCGGATCGTCGGAAACGTCGCCCGTTTCCCACTCATAGCCGACGGTGATCTCGGTCAGCGCGTCCGCGTTCGCGAAAGAGGTGGATTCGCCCGAAGCCGCCTCACCCGAAACGATCAACAGCGCCATGTCATTTCCATCGTCCCCGCCCGAGGTGATCTTTTGGAAGGCGCCGCGTATCTGCGGGAAAAAGGCGGCGAGAATGATGATCGCGAGCAGGACGACGGTCGTCACGCGAAACGTCTTGTTTTTCAGATAGCCCATATATTCAAAGGCAAAGACCATGCCGATTCTTTTCATGACCGTTTCCCCCTTTCGGACGATCCGATCTTCCCCGATCGATCCTTCTTCGCGCGTCCGAAGAGTCCGCCGCGCGATCGTTTCCCGCCCTCGGAGTCCGCGTCACCCCTCGGAGCGCCCTCCTTTGCGGGATCGTCGCCGACCTTCCCGATGAATATCTCCTCGAGGGTCGGTTCCTGCACCATGAACGCTTCGGGAACGACGCCTATCTCGCCCAACGCGCGCAACAGGGCGCCTCTGTCGTCCGGAGAGGCGAGCGTCACGAGATAACCGGATTTCCGCGCGCACACATCCCGGACGGACGGCCCCATGCTCGACCGCAGGGATGGGATCGGATCGCCCGCCCAATCCGCGCCCGGTTCAAAATAGACGATGTTGCGCGGATAGCTTTTCTTGATCCGCTCCAAATTCCCTTCCAATACGCTCTTGCCCTTGTCGATCAGGCAGATATCATCGCAAAACTCCTCGACTTGCGCCATCTGATGGCTCGAAAAGATCACGGTCTTGCCCTGCCGCGCCTGTTTCCGCACGATCTCCTTCAGTAAACCGGCGTTTACGGGATCCAAGCCGCTGAACGGCTCGTCCAGGATGATGATATCGGGATCGTTGATCAGCGCGATGGCCAATTGGATCTTCTGTTGGTTGCCCTTGGACAGCGTATCGAGTTTTCGATCCGCGTACTCCGAAGCCTCCAATTCCTCAAGGCGTTCCCGCGCCTTTCGCGGCGCTTCCCGTGCCGAAAGCCCCCGGAGCCGGCCGATGTATATCATCTGCTCCAATATCACGCGTTTCTGGTACAGACCGCGTTCCTCGGGCAGATATCCGATCTTGTACGGGCTTTTGTACGAGGGCGCGCCGTCGATCGTCACGCGGCCGTCGTCCGCGCGAAAGATGTCCATGATGATGCGGATGCAGGTCGTCTTTCCGGCGCCGTTCCTGCCGAGAAGCCCGAACGCAACGCCATCCTTGACCGTAAAATTGAGCGAGTCCAAGGCTCGCGTTTTACCAAAATTCTTCGTGAGTCGTGAAACCTCTATCATCGTTGTTCCCCTTTCGGCTCGAACGGATCCGTGAACTTCGCGGCGATGGACGCGGCGAGGCGATCCGCGCGGTCCGTCCGCCTCGAGGTATTGTTCGCCGGGGGCAAATCCATCCCGCGCGGCAAAGCGGCGGGGCGGATATACTCGATCGCGTCTTCCCCCTGCGGGACGTCCGCGCCCGAGAGCTTTGCGGCGATGGACATCGAGATCAGATCCGCGCGATTCATTGCGTAGGACGCGGTCGCTCGGGCGGGCGCGGGCGTCGGCGCAGGTTTTCCCGCCGCTGTGGGCGCGGGCGCCGGGGTGGGTTTTGCCGCCGCTGTAGGCGCGGCCGTCGGCGCGGGTTTTCCCGCCGCTGTGGGCGCGGGCGTCGGCGCAGGTTTTCCCGCCGCTGTGGGCGCGGGCGCCGGGGCGGGTTTTGCCGTCGCTGTGGGCGCGGCCGTCGGCGCAATCGCCGGGGTGGGTTTCTGAATGGGCGCGGAGGCCGGTTTCGGCATCGGCGCGGGAGCAACCGTCGCGGCCGGTTTCGGTTTCGACGCGGCGCGGGCTTTCAATCGATCCTCCCGCCCGTCGTTGATCAGGATGACCGCGAGGTCGATCAGCACGACGGTGACCAACAACGCCAGACCGCTGCCCTCAAAGCGCAGATTGCCGCCCGAGATGAGATCGATGCCCGAAAGCGCCTCCGTCCATATCGACGGATAGTTGTCGCCGAGCAATACGCCCCCGATCACGAGACCGCCGACGGCGTTCCAGATAAAGTGCATGATGATCGGGGTGAGCAAGCCCTTCGTGTGGATCCGCAGGAGGGCGAGAAAGACGCTCGCCGCAAAGACGAACAGGATGGATATCGTGCCGTTTTCGAGCGCGCGCGCGTTCAGGGCGGCGAAGATGGCGGAGGTCGCGGCGATGGCGGCGATATCACCGTACTTGTCGCGAAGGAGGGAGAACATATATCCGTGGATGAGGTATTCTTGGATGATCGCGTTGATCAAGACGGCGAGCGCCCAAAGGAGAAACAGGTCGACCGCCCTTCTTTCCCCAAACTCGATGCTGTCCGTGATGGCGAGCAACCCCAACGTCCCGCCGATCCACAGACAGCCCAGTACGACGCCCAACAGGATATCCCTCGGCGCCCGGTGGGACAGGATCGTCTTCAGCCGTCCCCGCTCGACGCCCCAGACGAACAGGGTCGAAACGATCAGCAGGGCGACGAACGAGAGGACTTGAAACCACAGCTCGGCCAAGGCGGCGTTTTCGAAAAGGTTTCCCGGCGGCCTGAACTGCGTCATGCCGAACACCTTCAGCAGGATCGTCCACAAGATCAAGAAGATCGCAATTTTGAAGAATACCTCTAAAAACTTCCTCATCGTTCCGCTCCGTCCGCTCCCGTTCTCCGATCCCGGCCGTCTACGCGTCGCAGGACGGTTTCCGCGCCCTGCCGTACAGATCCGTTCTATCGAATATTTCGACGGACAGCTTCTCCGTAAGTTGTTCCCGCCGCAATCTCCAACGCCAATTATCCCCGCCGACGGTGGACGGCGCGTTGATCCGCGCCTCCGCGCCCAAACCCAACCAATCCTGCATCGGGATGACGGCGGTCTCGGCCACGCCGGCGATCGCCGCCCGGATCATAGCCTTGGACAGATTCCCCGTTCCGGACAATCCCAAATACCTATACGCATATTCTATCACATTTGCGTCCGAATCTCGAATCCAACCTTTCAATGTGTTATTGTCGTGTGTCCCCGTATAGACGACGCTGTTTCGGATGTGGTTGTGGGGGAGATAGGCGCTGTCCTCGCCAGGGGTGAATGCGAACTGCAAAACCAACATGCCGGGATAGCCGCTCCGGCGGCGCAATGCGTGGACGTCCTCTGTCAATATGCCCAGATCCTCCGCGATGACGCATAGGCCGGGTACGGCGTCTCGGACGGCGTCGATGAAATGCGCGCCCGGCCCCTTCACCCATCGCCCTGCGGAGGCCGGCTCGCCCACGGGTATGGAGTAATATTCGGAAAAGCCCCTGAAATGGTCGATACGGCAGGCGTCATAGAGAACGGCGGCCTGTTTCAGCCGATCGATCCACCAACGGTAACGATCCTTTCTGTGCGCCGTCCACGCGTATACGGGATTGTTCCACACCTGTCCGTCGCGCGAAAATCCGTCGGGCGGCACACCGGCCAAGGCCGCCGGCCTACCCTGCTTCGGCCCGGAACGCACGGTCTCAAAGAGCGTCGGGTTGTCCTCATAATCGCTCGATTCCTCCGAGACGTAATAGGGCAGATCGCCCACGATCCCGATGCCCTTCGCGTTCGCGTAGCGTTTCAAGGACATCCATTGATCGAAGAAAAAGAACTGTACGCGCTTCCAGAGCTCGGGGTCGGCGTCGGGAGACCGCCGCCGGCGTCGCATAAAGTCCGCGAAACCGTCCAACCACCGATCGTTGTCGCGCAGAAAGGTCGCGTAGCCCGCGTCGGCCTTCGCGTCAAACCGTTCCGCCGCCTTAAGCAACAGCGGCATGCGGTATTGCCGTTGTCCCTCATAGTCCACGCGCCGGGGATCGCGGCTCCAATCCCGATCCAATTCCTTCGCGCGCAGAAGCCCTTTTTGTTTCAGCGTGTCCAAGTCGATGAAATAGGGATTGCCCGCGAAGGCGGACAGGCTTTGATAAGGACTGTCGTAGGCGCCCGTCGGCCCGATGGGCAGTATCTGCCACAGGCTCTGTCCGGACGCGCGCAGGAAATCGACGAAGGCGAAGGCGTCCCGCCCGAGAGAACCGATGCCGTACGGCGACGGCAGACAGAATATGGGAAGCAGGATGCCCGCGCGCCTCATCCCTCCGCACCGTCCCGTTCCGGGATGAGTTCATACATCTCCGCGCCGAACGGCGGCAACACGATATCCAGAAGCCCCCCCATGACGTGCGCGGTCTTTGTGTGCGTCAACCCGACGGCGCGCAGCCACACGCGCGACCGAAACAGCGCTTCATCCGCCTTCGTCAGGCACTCCCTTTCGGCCCACAGGTCGATGACGATCCGCAGGGATCGATCCGAGGGGTTGCAGGCCGTGAATATGACCTGATCGGCGGCGGGCTTGCCGAAGGCGTCCCGGCCTCCGAGCTGGAAGCGCAGTATCCCGACGACACCGCCGTCGGTCGAGAAGAACACCGCGTCGCCCGTCCGCATGGCGGGGTTTTCGTTCCGTATCCGCATGAGCGTCCGGTAGAACTCCGTTATCTCCTCATCCCGGATCGTGTAGGGCAGACGGTTGAAGGGATCGAGCAGACCGTTCATGCCCACCTCGTCGCCGTAATAGACTGCGGGGATGCCCGGCAGGGCGAACTGTATGGCCGCGGCGACGCGTTGCAGGGCGGCGCCCCGTCGATCCTGTTCCTCCGTGAGGATAAAACGCGCCTGTTCTTCCCGTGACAGGCTTCCCGCGTCCACACCCGTCCCCAGTACCGTCCGCACACGCGCGATGTCGTGGGACGACAGGAGGTTCATCAGGGAGAAATACATCTCCTTGGGGTAGTTCTGGCTCTGGCTCACGAGAAAGCGCCGGTAAGCGGAGGCGCTCACGCGTCCCAACAGAAAGGCGACGGTGCGCTCCGCGAAGGGATAGTTCATCACGCTGTCGAGTCCCCGGCCCAAAGCGTACCGCCGCGCCGTGTTATAGCTCTGCTTCGTCGTCGCGTCCTCCCAGACCTCCCCGAGCAAAAAGCTGTCCGCGTCGTTCCGCTTCATGGCTGCGCGCATCCGCGCGATCGTATCGTCGGGCAACTCGTCGGCCACATCGAGACGGAAGCCGGACGCGCCCCGGTTGAGCCATGTGTTGAACACGCTGTCCTCGTTCTCGATGACGAAGTCGATCCAATCCCTGCGTCCCTCGTCCACCTCGGGAAGGCTGTCAAACCCCCACCACGTATCGTAGCGATCCGGGAATTCGCTGAACTTATACCATCCGAAATAGCGGGAATCCTTGCTTTGATAGGCGCCCACCCCGTCATATCTGCCGTATCGATTGAAATAGACGCTGTCGTCCCCCGTATGGGAAAACACGCCGTCAAGGATGACGCGGACGCCGAGGCGATCCGCCTCCCGGATCAGCGCGTCAAAGTCGTCCTCCGTCCCGAGGATCGGATCGATCCGCAGATAGTCCGCCGTGTTGTACCGATGGTTGGAGGCCGCCTCAAAGACGGGGTTGAGGTAGAGGAGGGAGACGCCCAGATCCTTCAGGCGGGGGAGCGCCGCCGTGATGCCGCGCAGATCGCCGCCGAAGAAGTCGAGCGGTTCGTAATACGGTCGCCCCTCCCGGGGCAGATAGGCGGGCGGCTCGTCCCAGTCGTCATGGAGCCACATGCCCGATCGGCCTTTGCCGAGATGGTAAGCCAAGCCTTCCTTCACGCGATCGATGTCGCCGCACCTGAATCGATCGGGGAAGATCTGATACATGACGGACGACTTGACCCAATCCGGCGTGACGAATTCCCGGTCAAACACGGTGATCTGAAAGGCCGGCGGCGCGCCCGGAAAGACCTGTCCCACGCCGCTGTTGTCCCCCGCCTCCGTGCCGTAGTAGACGGTATGGCCGCCCGGCAGATCCACGGCAAACCAGTACCACAGCACGCAGGGGCGGGTCGGCGTCGCAAACGTCACGCGCAACATGTCGTCGTCGGTCCCGTCCGCTTCCATGGCGTATTCCGTGACGCGGCCGTCGCGCAATACCGCGAGACGCGCCCGCTCGAAGCGCAGTTCATGGATCGAAAGGCCGACGGCAATGTCAACGCCCGCCGGCACGGCGCCGAGCGGGGAGCGATAGCGTTCCTTCGCGCTCTCATGCACGATGGAACTGTCCCGCACGACCGTATCCGCGACGAATATCTCATTCATTGATCGCAAGCCCCTTCAAGCCCCATATCCTGTCGTTGTATTCGATGATGGTCCTGTCCGAGAAGAAGGCGCCGGCGTTGGCCATGTTCGCGGCGGTCATGCGGCGCCACCGATCCCGATCGCCGTAGGCGCGCATCAACTCGGCGTAGACCCGATCGTAGGATTCGAAATCATACAGCAGGAAGTATTGATCCGCCCTGTCGTAATTGTCTTCGAGCAACGCGTCGCGGATATCCCGAAACTGCCTGTCCGGCGGCACGGGCAGGACGCCGTTGACGAAGGAATCCAACACCCGCCGGATGTCGTCGTTTTGTTCATAGAAGGCGCTCGGATTGTAATCGCCGCGTTGTTCCATACGCTCGATCTCCTCCGCCCGCGCGCCGAAGATGAAGATATTGTCGTCTCCCACGGCCTCGGATATCTCCACGTTGGCCCCGTCCATCGTGCCGATGGTCACAGCGCCGTTGAGCATGAACTTCATGTTGCCCGTGCCGGAGGCTTCGAGTCCGGCGGTGGAGAGCTGCTCGCTGATGTCCGCAGCCGGTACGAGAAATTCCGCCTCGGATACGCCGTAGTTTTCGATGAACACCACGCGGAGCCGATCCCTCGTCCGCGGATCGTTGTTGACCAATTCCCCGACGGACAGGATCAGGCGGATGATCTCCTTCGCCCGGTAATAGCCCGGTGAGGCCTTGGCCGCGAACAGGAAGGTGGTGGGCGTCACGGCCGCGTCCGGATCGGCCTTGAGCAAGTGATAGAGATGCAGGATGTGCATGATCTTCAGCAACTGGCGCTTGTATTCGTGGAGGCGTTTGGCCTGTACGTCGAAGGCCGTATCGGGATCGATCTCCACGCCCTGCTTCCTGTACAGATGATCGCGCAGACGTATCTTGTTCTCCGCCTTCACCGCCTCGAAATCCCGCAGAAAACCCTCGTCCGTGATGAGTTCCCGCACCTTGTCCATCTCGCGGTAATGCTTCAGGAACCCGTCCCCGATGTGCTCCGTGATCAAGCGCGTCAACGGCATGTTCGCCTTGGCGAGCCACCGGCGATGGGTGATGCCGTTCGTGATGGAGAGGAACTTGTCGGGGAACAGGATGTAGAAGTCGCGGAAGGTCCGCGTGCGGAGTATCTCCCCGTGGAGCCGCGACACGCCGTTGACCTTGTTGCAGACGGCGATACAGAGGTTCGCCATGCGTATCTCGCCGTTGCCGATGATGGCCAACTCATTCAGCTTGCCCCAATCGCCCGGCCATTTGTTCCATATCTTATCGCGGAACAACCCGTCGATGACCGAGACGATCTTGTGGACGCGCGGGAGCAATTCGCGAAACATCTGCTCATTCCAACGTTCAAGCGCCTCGCTCATGATGGTGTGGTTCGTATAGTTGAACATGCGCGAAACGATGCCGAACGCCTCGTCCCACGACATATCCTCGTCGTCCATGAGGATGCGGATCAGCTCCGGGATGGCGACGGTGGGATGGGTGTCGTTGATCTGGACCGTGTAATAGTCCGGCAGGGTGTGGAGATCGCCGTAATGCTTCTTGTGCCGGTTGACGATGAACTGCATGGAAGCGGAGGTGAAGAAATAGAACTGCTTGAGCCGGAGTTGTCTGCCCTGCTCATGGTTGTCCTCCGGGTAGAGTATCTGGGAAACGGCCGCCGCCAACGCGCTTTCCTCCACCGCCTTGGCGTAGTCCCCCTTGTTGAAACGTTGCACGTCTATGTCGGATTTGCCCCGCGCGCTCCAGAGCCGCAGGGTGGCCGGAATCTTGCTCTCGTAGCCGATCACGGGATAATCGTAGGGGTAGGCGATGACGGAATTGTAACCGGTGTGGTTGATCTTCAGGCCGTTTTCCGTCCATAGCTCCTCGATCTGCCCGCCATACTTGACCTCGACCTTGTCCTCCGGCCGAGGGACCTCCCATATGTCGCCGCTTTCGAGCCAGTTGTCGTCCTCCTCCGTCTGTTCGCCGTTCACGAGCTTTTGCTTGAACAGCCCGTGTTCATAGCGGATGCTGCATCCCGTGACCGGAAGATCCAACGTGGAGAGGGAATCCAAAAAACAGGCGGCGAGCCGACCCAAGCCTCCGTTGCCCAAGCCCGCGTCGTTCTCCCGCGCCTCGATATCCTCCAAGCTCAGTCCCAAGTCCGACAACGCCTCCCTGCACGTGTCCAACAGATGCAGGCTGATCATGTTGTTGCCCAAGGCGCGTCCCATGAGGAACTCCGCGGACAGGTAATAGAGCCGCTTGACGCCCTGCTCCGCAACCTGTTTGTTTCCGTCCGCCCAGATGTCGAAGATCAGATCCCGTACGCTCAGCCCCACGGCCTTGTATATTTCCTCCTTTGTGGCCTCCTCAAAGGTGACGCCGAAGGTGCGCTTGAGCTTCTTGACGATCTCGTCCTTGATCTTCTCCTTATCCGGGCGATTTCTCATGTTTTCCGTTTCCGTCATACGACCTCCTTCGCAACAAGTATGGGAATGCATGTAAGCGCGGCAACAAATGTTCCGCGATCACGGCGCAACTGCCCGGCGGTCACGATAGTTTTGCTTTAACCGTCGAGCGGTCACATCACTTCATGGATTCATACAGGGATTTGTACCGCTTTGCCGATTGAAAAAAACTGTTATCCTTTAGCATAGCATTTTTTTTCAGCCGCCGCAACATCGGCTTGTCCCGATAGGTCGCGAGCGCCAACCGAATGACGTGCAGCATATCATGGGCGTTGAACGCGCCGAACGAAAAGCCGTCCCCTGTTTTCGTATACCGATTGTACGGCGTGACCGTATCCGCAAGCCCGCCGGTCTCCCGCACGATGGGCAGGGTCCCGTATCGCTGCGCGATCATCTGGGACAGGCCGCAGGGTTCGAACATCGAAGGCATGAGCAGAAAATCGCTGCCGGCGTAGATCCGGTGCGCCATGTCCTCGTCATACCCGATATAGACGCCCGTATTCCTCGGGTATTTTGTTGCTATATAATTGAAGAAATCCACATATTTCCCATCTCCGTCGCCGAGCATCACGAAGCCGATCTCCTCCCGCAACAACTCCTCGAGGACGTATTGGATCAGATCCAAGCCCTTCTGCGCCGTAAGCCTGTTCACCATGCAGACGATCGGATCGTACAGGCGAACGCCCAAGCCGAACTCCCGCCGCAACGCCTTTTTGTTCTCCGACTTATCCTTCATGGTCTCGACGCCGTATCGCCGCGCGATGGCGGGATCCGTCTCGGGGTCGAACTCCTCCGTGTCGATGCCGTTCACGATGCCCGTCAGATCGTTCCGCCTGGCGGCGAGTATGCCCTCCATGCCCATGCCGAAAAACGGTTCGGTGATCTCCCGCGCGTAGGTGGGGCTGACGGTGGTGATCCGATCCGCGAAGACGAGGCCGGCCTTCATCATGTTTGCGCAACCGTGCGCCTCCAAAAACTCCGGCGTATAGTACCGATCGGGGATGCTGAGGAAATCCCGCATCATCTCAAAACCCATCATCCCTTGGAATTTGATGTTGTGGATGGTGAACACGGAGCGGCAGTCGAACCCGAGTCCCTCCCGAATCTTCAGCAACATGGGGATCATGCCCGTATGCCAATCGTTGCAATGGATGACGTCCGGCTTGAAATCGAGCAAGGGGACGGCGGCCAACACCGCCGCGCAGAAAAACAGGTATTGCTCGGACTCGTCGTCGCCGCCCCGGTACACGGCGCCGCCGAAATAGTCCTCGTTGTCGATGAAATAATAGCGCACGCCGTTTCGCGTCAGCGTCCGGACGCCGAGGTATTTGTCCCGCCAACCGAGCCGAACCCCGGATACCGCGACGGTCTCAAGCTCGTCTTGATACAGCTCCTTGACGCGGCGGTGATTGGGGATCATGACGGCGGCCTCCACGCCCTGCCGCTTCAGCGCCCGGGGCAGGGCGCCGACCACATCGGCCAAGCCGCCCGTCTTGACGAAGGGCATCGCCTCGGACGCGACGATGAGGACCTTGGGGCCGGCTCCGTCCGTCATACCATCGCCCCTTTGCGGATCACGACGGGGAACTCCGCGTTTCCGATCAGCCTGCTCCTGTTGCGGACGCTGACGTTCTTATCGATGACGACATATTGCAGTTCGGCGTTGTCGTTCACCTCGGTGCCGGGCAACAGGATGCTGTTCCTGACGTTGGCGCCCTTGCCCACGTAGACCCCCCGGAACAGGATGCTGTTCTCGACCTCGCCTTCGATGATGCACCCGTTGGCGACGATGCTGTTCCTCACGCGGGACTCGCCGATGTACTTGGCGGGCACTTCGTCCTTCACCTTCGTAAAGATACGGTTCCTGCCGCGGAACAGAGCCTTTTGCAGTTTCGTATCGAGAAAATCCATGTTCACCTTGTAGTAGGCGGCGACGGAGTGCATGCGCCCCACATAGCCCGTATGCTCAAAGCCCATGACCTTGAGGCGCCCGATGTTCCCTCGGATCAGGTCTTCGACGAAGTGGTGTTCGCCCTTCGCGACGCTCTCCTCCACCAGATAGATCAGGATATCCTTGCGTATGATGTAGGTGTCCATGCTGATCCGGTCGAGCGCGGACAGGCCGGGATGTATCTCGATGTTCGTGACGACGCCCGTATTGTCCATATTCAGCCGCACGTCGTTGTACCGCTCGCCGTCGTAATTCTCCGAGGAGGGCCGATCGTACAGGATGGTCAGATCCGCCCCGTTTTCCACATGGAAGCGCATCATGTCGTCAAAGACGCGGTTGTAGATGATGTAGGAACCCGAGAGGATGCAGTATTCCTGCTTCGCCCTGCGAATATAGTCCATGCTGCCCTTCAGCGCGTCGATCAGCCCGAGCGAGATGCCCGGGTTGTCCCTGTTGGCGTAGGGCGTGAGGATGAAGAGGCCGTCGCTCTTTCGGGACAGGTCCCACGATTTGCCGGAACCCAGATGGTCCATCAGCGAGTTGTAGTTCCGGTTGGTGATGACCGCCACGTTCCGTATGCCGGTGTTCACCATGTTGGAGAGGGGAAAATCGATGACGCGGTACCGGCCGCCGATGGGCAGGGCGCCGACGGCGCGCAACTCGACCAATTCCCTCAGATTGATGATCTGTTCGCCCGCATATATCATCCCGAATGCTTCCCGGATCATGACGCTCACCCCTTTGCCGCGCCGCGAGACGCCCGCGACGGCCCTTTCTCCGTTTGCGGTTTTTTCACGGCCGAACGCGCCTTGCCGTCCGCGTCGCCGTCCTTTTTACGCCGTTTCGCCTCTGCGGGCGACGCGGCGCCTTCCTTCAATACCGTCGCGCCGCAATCCACCTGTTTGCCCGCGCTCACGACGGCGCCGTTGCGGATGACGGCGCGCTTGCCGACGACGGTGATCTTCTTGTTCACGTCAAGGCACTCGCCGATCTTGGCGCGCTTGCCGACGTCCGCCTCCTCGTCCACGATGCTCATATGTACCTCGCTGCCCTCCCCCACGCGGGTCTCGGACATGATGATGCTGTCGCGCACCACCGCGTTCCGCTCCACGGTGACGCCCGACGACAGGATGCTGTTGATCACGTTGCCGTAGATGTAGCAACCCTCGGAGATGATGCTGTTGCGGATCACGGCGCCGGAATCCACGTAATGGGGCGGCTCGTTGGGATTCCGCGAAAAGATCCGCCACGGATCGTCATAGAGGTTCAGCGGCGGGAAGTCCCGCAACAGTTCCATATTGGCCTCCCACAGGGAGCGGATGGTGCCGACATCCTTCCAGTAGCCCGTAAACTCGTAGGCGTACAGCTTTTCACCCTTGGCCAACATGGCCGGGATGATGTTCTTGCCGAAGTCGTTGTCCGACGCGGGATCGTTCGCGTCCTCCGTCAGATAAGTTTTGATCTTCGCCCAATTGAACGCATAGATGCCCATGGACGCCAGATTGTTCTTGGGTTTCTCGGGCTTCTCCTCGAATTCGCGGACGCGCATCTTCTTGTCCGTATTCATGATGCCGAACCGCGACGCCTCCTCGATGGGGACGGGGATGACGGCGATGGTGGCGTCGGCCTTCTTCTCGATATGCGCCTGCACGAGCCAGTTGTAATTCATCTTGTAGATGTGATCCCCCGACAGGACGATCAATATCTCCGGGTCAAACTGCTCGACGAAATACATGTTCTGATAGATGGCGTTCGCCGTACCCGAATACCATTTGCCGGACTTCCCCTTGACATAGGGAGGCAGCACGAAGGCCCCGCCCGACATGCTGTCCAAGTCCCACGGCGAACCCGTGCCGATATAGGTGTTCAACTCCAACGGCTGATACTGCGTGAGGACGCCCACCGTGTCGATGCCGGAATGGATGCAGTTGGAGAGGGGGAAATCGATGATCCGATACTTCCCGCCGTAGGTGACGGCGGGTTTCGCGCGTTGATCGGTCAGCGCTCCCAAGCGACTGCCCTGCCCTCCGGCCAAGAGCATGGCGACGACCTGCTTCTTCCTGTACATAGTAACGATCACCTCTCTTTCTCATTTAATCTATGTGACCGCCCGCCGGCCGCGTATCCGGGAACCCAACCCGGACTCCGTCAAAACGATCGCGACCGTCAAGCGATTTTGATTTTATTTTTCATGTCCGACGCGCTTTGCGCCTCTCGTCTTTAACGCGCCTTTCGTTTCTCGTCCGGTTTGCCGGTGAATGAATAATACAGGGCCGACAGCGGCGGCAAGGTCAGGCTCGCCCCTTGCGCGAAGCCGTTTATGCGGACGCGTTCGGATCGGACGCGGCTTCGGAGCGGCGTCCCCGCCCCGCCGTATACGGTCGCGTCGCTGTTCAACAGCAGGGACAGGACGCCCGGTTCGGGAAGCGCCACGACGTAGCCGTCCCGCCGGACGGGCGTAAAATTGAACACGCAGACGACCTTACTCTTGCCGCTGCTGCGCAGGAAGGCAAACACGCTGTTCTCGCGGTCCTCCACATTGAGCCACGTGAAGCCGTCCCAACCGGTGTCGGATCCGAAGAAGGCGTTACGCCGCCGATAGCATCCGTTCAACGCCCGCACGAAGTCCCGCATCCCCGCGTGCGCCTCGAAATCCAAGAGGAGCCAGTCCAACGCCTTTTGATAATCCCACTCGATGAACTGCGCGAACTCATCGCCCATGAACATGAGCTTCTTGCCCGGATGGGCGAACATATAGGCGTAGAGCGTCCGCAGGGAGGCGAACTTCTCCGCGTATTCCCCGTACATCTTCCCGATCATGGACGCCTTGCCGTGGACGACCTCATCGTGGGAATAAGGAAGGATGAAGTTCTCGCTGAAGGCGTAGTGCATCGAGAAGGTCATCTTCTCGTGGCTGCCGCCCCGGAAATAGGGATCCGTCCGCATGTAGTCCAAGGTGTCATTCATGAAGCCCATGTTCCATTTGAACGTAAACCCGAGCCCCCCGTCGTAGGGCGGCCGCGTGACCAAGGGGAAGGACGTCGATTCCTCCGCGACGGTGAAGCAACCGGGAAACTCGGTGAGCAGAGCCGTGTTGAACCGGCGCATGAATTCCACCGCCTCATAGTCGATGTTCCCCCCGTCCCGATTGGGGATGAAGTCGCCCTCGCGCCCGTAATCCAAGTAGAGCATGGAGCTGACCGCGTCGACGCGCAGGCCGTCCAACCGGTATCGATCCAACAGCAACGCGGCAGCGGACAGCAGGAAGCTGCGCACCTCGGGCCTGCTGTAGTTGAAGATGTGCGTACCCCACTGGGGATGTTCCCTGCGCGCGGGGTTCTTGTGCTCGTAGAGCCAAGTGCCGTCGAAGCGCGCCAAGCCGTGCGCGTCCTTGGGGAAGTGCGCCGGCACCCAGTCGACGATGACGCCGATGCCGGCGGAATGCAGTGTGTCCACAAAGTACATGAAGTCCTGCGGCGTGCCGAACCGGGACGTCACCGCGAAGAAGCCCGTGACCTGATAACCCCACGAGCCGTCGTAGGGGTATTCGTTGATCGGCATGAGTTCCACATGCGTATAGCCCATGTCGGACGCGTACTCGGCCAACTCGTCGGCCACCGTCCGATAGGAGGGATAGCCCCCGTCCTTCCGTCCGCGCCACGAACCGATGTGCAGTTCATAGACGGAGACCGGCTCCTTGAGGATATTCGTCCGCCCGCGCCGCCGCGCGTATCGCTCGTCATGCCACGCGTATCCGTCCAAAGACCAGATCCGCGAGGCCGTCCCGGGCGGCGCCTCGCAATAAAAAGCAAACGGGTCCGCCTTGTAGGCGGCGCAGCCGTCCGCGCCCTTGATATAGTATTTGTAATGCGCGCCGTCGAACAGATCGGGGATGAGCGCGACCCATATCCCCCGGTAGACCTCCATGGGGTGCGCCTCCGTATCCCAACCGTTGAAGTCCCCGACCACCCGAACGAACTCGGCGTTGGGCGCCCAGACGGCAAACAAATGCGCGCGCGCGTCGGGGACAAGATGACAGCCGAAGAAGGTATGGGCGCGCGTCGATTCCCCCGCGTAGAACAGGTCTATCGTCTCGTCGTAACGCCGGCAGATCTCGGCCGGTTTGATATCTGAATTCATTGCCAATGCTTTTCCTCCGCAGTACCCGTTTGCTACCATACATTATATTACATTTCGTACTTGCGTGGAGAAAAAATCGGCTTTTCTGCGATAATAAGCCGCTTGACGGCAGATCCTTTCCGGTTTTCATTGAGGATACGAATATCGTTCCTACTTGTGCATTTGAAAAACACATGATACGATAGTTGAAAACCACAGGTTTGAAAACTTGAAAATCATGGGTTATGATTTATGCGGACAAGGGAGGGATGAAATTCCATGACATTGACTCCGAAAAATTACAGGCGCAGAGTTGTCGACGAAAAGATTGGGAAATACTTGCGCGCATTTGGCGCGGTATCCATCGAGGGTCCCAAATGGTGCGGGAAAACGTGGAGTGTCCTCAACCATTCCAACAGTATTGCCTATTTAATGGATCCCGACACCATGAGATACGCGGAACTGAATCCCGATTCCGCATTGAAAGGTGATCGACCGCATGGCATAGATGAATGGCAACAGGCGCCGGAAATATGGGATGCCGTTCGATTTTCGATTGACCGAGAAAACAAGAAAGGCTTATATCTGCTCACGGGTTCGGTATCTCTGCCCGACCGGCCCAAGAAACGGGTACGCCACAGCGGGATCGGTCGGATCGTTCGGATTAAGATGAGGCCGATGTCCTTGTTTGAATCAGGGTATTCAGGCGGCGAGGTATCGTTGGGTGATTTGATGGCAGGCATTGAGTTTCGGCCGGCAAAAGCCGAGCCGACCATAGAGGATGTCGTTGATTTCGCCTGCAAAGGCGGTTGGCCCGCCGGCTTGAATATGCGTGGAGAGGACGCGTTTGAAATCCCGGTTCAATATATCAGAGGCATACCGGCCGACGATACGGGGAATTTCATCAATCGGATACGAAATGTTCCGAACTTCCGTTTTTTATTATCCTCACTTGCACGCAATAACGCATCACTTGTCAAGAACGTCACCCTGCATAACGATGTGCAAAATACGGGCGAAGGATTCTCTGTTGATTCATTGAACGCTTATTTGCAAATATTGAGGAATATGTATTTGATCGAAGAAATACCCGGATGGAATCCGCATATCAGATCGAAGGCGCGCATGTTTTCGGGTCCGAAAAGGATGTTTGTCGATCCGTCTCTCGCGGTTGCGGCATTGGGTGCAACACCCGGGAAACTGTTGTCCGAATTGTCTGCGTTCGGAGGGATATTCGAGGGGATGTGCCTCAGAGACCTGCTCGTCTATGCCGATGCCAATGACGCGGAGGTATTCCATTACCGAGATAACAGCGATCTTGAAATAGATGCGATCCTCGAAACCCGCGACGGGAATTGGGCGGCCTTGGAAATAAAGTTGGGGGAAAAGCAAGCCGAGGAAGGCGTGGCGGCGCTCATGCGGCTCAGAAAGAAACTTGTATCCGGAAACGCGCCGGAGCCGGTTTGCTTAGCGGTCATTACTGCTGCGGGCATTGCGCACAAACGCGCCGACGGCGTTTATATCATACCGATCACCGTGTTGCGCGACTGATGGTTGCGCAGACGAACCACCGCGGTGATGCTTGAGCATATGCAGTGTCTTCAACATTAGGGAAATTTATTCGACTTCATTCCGAACCGTGGGCTTTCAGCCCGGATCAATTCCCTCGAAAGGAGCGTGGGAATCGTATCTCATTCACCATCGCCCCTGCGTATGTGCGTTGAAAAATCCATATAGTATGTCTCCCGATCGATCTTATAAAATGAGATCGGAAGAGCGTCGTGTAGGGAA
>JAISGB010000054.1 GCA_031263335.1 Eubacteriales Family XIII. Incertae Sedis bacterium | reverse complement strand
GTCAATAATGCGGGCGTCACGAACGACAAGCTGTTGCTCCGCATGAAGGCGGAGGACTTTGACGCCGTGGTGCGGACCAACCTGAACGGGGCGTTTTATATGTTGCGGGAAGCGGCGCCGCTCATGACGAAGAACCGAAGCGGGCGCATCGTCAACCTGTCCTCGATCGCGGGGTTGCGCGGCAATCCGGGACAGATCAATTACGCGGCCTCGAAGGCGGGCTTGGTCGGCATGACGTTGTCGGCGGCCAAGGAACTCGGTTCCCGGAACATCACGGTCAACGCCGTCGCCCCGGGGTTCATCGAGACGGATATGACGGATGTGCTGACGGAAGCGCAACGGGACGCCTCGTTGGCGCACATCAGCCTGAGGCGCGCCGGGCGCCCGGAAGAAGTGGCGAAATTAATTGCTTTCCTCGCGTCCGACGACGCGTCCTATATCACGGGGCAGGTCATCGGCGCGGACGGCGGCATGATCATCTGATTGAGCGGGAGGATATGAATGGAAAAAAGAGTTGTCATTACGGGATTGGGCGCCATCACGGCCTTGGGCAACACGGCCGACGCGACATGGGCGCGCATCCGGCGCGGGCAGCATGGCTTCGCGGAGATCACGAAGATAGACGTGTCCGATCTGAAGGTGAAGATCGGCGCGCAGGTAAGGGAGTTTGAGTTTCACGACAAACGGGCGGGGCGCCGCATGGATCTGTTTTCCCAATACGGGGTCACGGCCACGGCCGAAGCGATGGCGATGGCGGGGCTGAAGAGCGGGGAGAACATCGACGCCGACCGCTTGAGCGTCTACGTGGGCAGCGGCATCGGCGGCATCGCGACCTTGGAGAAGGAGATCAGAAAGAGCGAGGAATACGGGCTGAGGAAGGTTTCCCCGGTTCTCGTCCCCATGATCATCGGCAATATGCTCGCGGGGCAGATCGCCATTGCGAACCGGGCGAAGGGTTCGGCTCTCGACATCGTGACGGCCTGTTCCTGCGGCACGAACGCCATCGGCGAGGCGTGGCGGGCGATCCGGCACGGTTACGCCGACGCCATCATCGCCGGCGGATCGGAGGCGCCATTCGCGCCGACCTGTTTCGCGGGGTTTGTGAACATGACCGCGATGTCGCTGAGTACGGACCCGGATCGGGCGTCCATCCCCTTTGACAAGGAGCGGGACGGCTTCGTCATGGGCGAGGGCAGCGCCATCCTGATCCTCGAATCCTTGGATTTCGCGTTGGCGCGTGGGGCGAAGATCTTGGCCGAGGTCGTCGGCTACGGTTCCACGAACGACGCCTTCCACATCACCCAGCCCTCCGAGACGGGCGAGGGGGCCGCGCAGGCCATGCGGATGGCGATCGACGCGGCGGGGTTGGAACCCGGGGACATCTCGTACATCAACGCCCACGGCACGAGCACGCCTCTGAACGATCTCTTCGAGACGAGGGCGATCAAGATGGTGTTCGGCGATTGCGCTTACGA
The DNA here is from genome assembly GCA_031263335.1 of Eubacteriales Family XIII. Incertae Sedis bacterium. Classification (GTDB taxonomy): domain Bacteria; phylum Bacillota; class Clostridia; order Peptostreptococcales; family Anaerovoracaceae; genus JAISGB01. Next base: position 4,768 of record JAISGB010000054.1, on the reverse strand, counting down.
TATCCCGATCAGCTCCACGAAGTCCATGACGGGACACATGCTTGGCGCGGCCGGCGCGATAGAGGCGATGTTCTGCGTCAAGGCGATCAACGACGGCGTCGTGCCTCCGACGGTGGGCTGCCGCGTGAAGGACGAGGAGCTTGACTTGGATTATGTGACGGACGGAAGCCGCCGCGCCGAGGTGCGCTATGCCCTGTCCAATTCACTGGGCTTCGGAGGCCACAACGCGACCATTATATTGAAACGGTACGAGGACTGAGCGGACGCGCGGACGGCGCGGGGAGGCGATGATGATGCTCAACCGGGAACAGATCATGGAGATACTTCCTCACAGGGATCCTTTTCTGCTCATTGATGAGGTGATCGAGTTGGAACCGGGGAAGCGCGTGGTGGCTTTGAAACGCGTGGACGCGGGCGAATACTATTTCAGGGGGCATTTCCCGGACGAGAAGGTCATGCCCGGCGTACTCATCGTGGAGGCGTTGGCGCAGACGGGCGCCGTGGGCCTCCTGTCCATGCCGGAACATCGAGGCAAGATCGCCTATTTCGGCGGGATCAAGGAAGCGAAATTCCGAAGCAAGGTCGTGCCGGGCGATACGCTCCGGTTGGAGGTCGATCTGGAGAAGATACGAAGCCGCGGCGGCATGGGGACCGGCGTCGCCCGCGTCGGCGACAAGCAGGCCTGCCGGCTCACATTGACGTTCATGTTAGGGACTTAAATCGAGACTTTTGGCTGATTGGAGAACGAGCGAATGGATTTGGATCGATATGGTCGTATGGATTTTGAAGATTATGAAGACTTTTCCGAACATTGCGGCGTAACCCCACCCGAGAATTTCAATTTTGCCTTTGACTGCGTGGATCGCTTGGCGCAAAGATCCCCCGACAAGACGGCCATGGTGTGGTGCGACGACGACAACCGTCAAGCCGTCTACACCTTTGCGCGGATGGCGGCTTATTCCGACGCGACGGCGCGCTTTTTCGCCTCCCTCGGCGTTCGCAGGGGCGACCGCGTGATGCTGGTCCTCAAGCGGCGCGCCGAGTTTTGGTTCGCAATCCTCGGACTCATGAAATTGGGCGCCGTCGCCATACCGGCCACGCACCTCATGCGCGCGGAGGATGTGGTGTACCGCAACAACGCCGCGTCGATCTCGGTCGTCGTGACGACGGACGATGAGGTCGTGCTTGACGCCGTGGACGGCGCGATGCCCGACTCTCCCTCCGTGAAGGCGCGCGTCAGCCTCAGCGGGGAAAGGGACGGTTGGTTGGGCTTTCGCGCGGGCATGGAGGCGCATATGAAGGGCGAGGCGCCCGCGCGTGTGACCGAGAACGCAGACATGATGCTGATCTATTTCACCTCGGGTACGACGGGCCTGCCCAAGATGGTCGCGCACAACTACATCTATCCGCTCGGCTTCATCGTTGGGGCGCGTCAGTGGCAGGCGTTGCACGCGGACAGCCTGCACCTCACCGTGGCCGATACGGGATGGGCGAAGGCCGCTTGGGGCAAGATCTACGGGCAGTGGCTGTGTGAGGCGGCCATCTTCATCTACGATCACGATCGCTTCAACGTACATCGTCTGTTGACGGTCATGAGCCGCCACAGGGTCACGTCGTTCTGCGCCCCGCCCACCTTGCTCAGGGTCGTGGCCAACGCCGATCTGTCCGCCTACGACATCGGCGCGCTCGAACATGTCACGTCTGCGGGGGAACCCTTGGACGAGGAACTGTTTGAGCAGTTCAAGAAAAAGACGGGGCTTGAGATCCACGAGGGCTACGGGCAGAGCGAGACGACGCCCTTGGTCATGACCTCCGTATTCACCGAACCGAGGCCGGGTTCGCTCGGAAAGCCGAACCCGCTCTACGACATCGCCTTCCTCGATGAGGACGGGCGGGAGGTAGGCAGCGGAGAGGAAGGGGAGATCTGCGTGCGGACGAAGCCGGGCGCGGTGGGCATGTTCATGGGCTACTATCGGGACGAGGCGATGACCGCCGCCGCCTTCCGGGAGGACGTCTATCACACGGGCGATATGGCGCGGCGCGACGCGGACGGCTACGTGTGGTTCGTCGGCCGGCGCGACGACATCATCAAGTCCGCCGGGTATCGGATCGGTCCCTTCGAGGTAGAGAGCGTGCTCCTGACCCATCCGGACGTGTCGGAATGCGCCGTGACGGGCGCGCCGCATCCGTTGCGCGGCCAGGTGATCAAGGCGAGCGTCATCTTGCGGCCGGGACGCAAACCCTCGGAAACGCTGAAAAAGGAACTGCGGGCCTTCGTGAAGGCAAACGCCTCCGCCTACAAGGTCCCGCGGATCATCGAGTTCGTCGAGTCCTTCCCCATGACCGTCACGGGAAAGATCCGCCGCTCCGCCATACGCGATGCGAGCGAAAAGGGATGAGATGGGCGGCGACAAGATATTCTTGACCGGCGAGGTCCGCGTCGGCAAGACGACGATCATCGAACGCTTTGTGTCGGACGCGGGGATCGCGCCGCGGGGGTTTCGCACGGTCATCGGACGCGTCGCCTCGGACGGCGGCGCTGATTGCGTATTCCTCGTCCCGTACGGGACGCCGCCGGACGCCTACGAGGACTATCCCCCGGTCGCGGAACGGGACAAGCGAAGGTTCCGCGTCACGCCCTTCCCGCAGGTGTTCGATACGCTCGGCGTCCGCGTCCTGCGGGAGTCCTTCGGCGCCGCGTTCATCGTGATGGACGAGCTCGGGTTCATGGAGTCCGACGCCCTCGCTTTTCGGGCGGAGGTCATGCGCCACTTGGACGGCGCCGCGCCGATCCTCGGCGTCGTCAAGCCGAGGCGCACCGCGTTCCTCGACGAGATACGGGCGCACGCGTCGGTGGAGGTCATCGAGGTGACGGAGGGAAACCGCGACGCCCTCCCCGGGATCTTGGCGCGGCGCTTCGATCTCGGATCGCCGACATAGCCGAATCGCGCGAAATCCGATCATTCTTCTCTGAAATGTTGTATCCGGAACATACAAGGCGACCCTTTTTTATTATACTGCTATCATGTTGAAACGATTTTCCGCATACGATCTGATCGTGATCGCCGTGATGGCGGCCGTGGGCGTCGCCATCAAGCCCGTGGTCGCCTCGGTGGCGCACGTGATCAGCGCGCCCCTCATGATCCCGGGCGGTTCATTGGCCGGCGGTCTGTACATGATGTGGATCGTGCTCGCCTTCGCGCTGACGGGGAAGTATGGGAGCGCCACGCTCGCGGGCCTCGTCCAGGCGATCATCGTGATGCTCACGGGCGTCCCCGGTTCCCATGGCCTCATGTCGCTGTTCAGCTATGTGTCGCCGGGCCTCGTCGTGGATCTCCTCATGCTCGCGCTGACGCTTCCGCGCAAGCGGTCCTTCGACCGGCTCGCGTCCTTCTTCGCCGGAATCGCGGCAAACGTCATGGGTACGCTCGCCGTGAACGTCATCTTTTTTCGTCTGCCGCCGCTCTTTCTCGCGTTGACGCTCTCGGTCTCCGCGGTTTCGGGCGGAGTCGGCGGACTCATCGCGTGGGAACTCTTTCGCGTGATGCGGAAGTACGGATTGGTCAAGAGGTGATCGCATGAAAAGAAGCAATATCCTCATCCTCGTCATCGTGGCCGTCCTGATCGCGCTCACGGCGACGATCGCGCTGATCAACCGCAATGCGACGCAATCGATCGGCCGGCCGGACGCCTTGCTCGTGTTCTCCGAGGACGGTCTGCGTCGGGATTATGCGATCGACGAGTTGCGAGCGTTTCCTGCGGTAGACGCGGAAAAGACCATCTCGTCCGGGAAGCACGCGGATGAGAGCGGCGTGTTTACGGGCGTGCCGCTCGAAACGATCTTGGACGATGCGGACGCCGCTTGGCGCGACAAATACGAGGAGTTCATCTTTACGGGCGAGGACGGATTTAAATCTTCCGTCTTTCGCTCCGATGTGGAGAAGCCCGAAAACGTGCTTGTCGTGTATGCAAAGGACGGGGAAGCGCTCAAGCCCTCCGCTGAGGGCGGCAAGGGTCCGTTGCGGATCGTCGTCGTCTCCGACGCGTTCGGCAACCGATCCGCCTATCTGCTCAGATCCGTCGAGGCGAAATGAGGATGGGCGGGCGCGTCGTCGCGGAGGCGAAACATCTCACCTTCTTCTATGCGGACGCGCAGGGGGGCAGGGCGGAACATCCCGCGCTCGAGGACGTGAACCTCGCGATCGAGGCCGGTTCCGTCACGGCGCTGATCGGGCCGTCCGGCTGCGGCAAGACGACGCTGTGCAAATGCCTGACGGGCGTCATCCCCAAGCTGACGCCGGGCCGCCTGACGGGCGAGGTTTTCGTGGACGGCAGGGAGATCGCGGGCGACGGGTCGGCGACGATCGGAAGTCTGTCCGAGCGCGTCGGGTTCGTGTTGCAGGAACCCGATCATCAGATCGTGATGACGACCGCGGAGGACGACGTCGCCTTCGGACCGGAAAATTTGATGCGGCCGCCGCGCGAGATACGGGCCTCCGTCGACGCGATCCTCTCGGACATGGGACTCGAGGGCAAGGAGGAGGTCTCCCCCTCGCGCCTGTCCGGCGGGGAGAAACAGCGGCTTGCGGTCTGCGGGGCGCTCGCGATGGGTCCGGAGGCGATGGTGTTTGACGAGCCGACGAGCAACTTGGACGCGGCGGGCAAGGCGCATTTTGTCCGGCTCGTGAAGGCGTTGCGGGACATGGGGAAGACCGTCGTCGTCGTCGAGCACGACTTTGAGATCTTTGATTTCGCGGACAGGTGGACG
>JAISGB010000044.1 GCA_031263335.1 Eubacteriales Family XIII. Incertae Sedis bacterium | reverse complement strand
GGATGTCAGCACCGTAAAATCCATCGACGGTACGATCCCGATCGTCTCTCGGTCGTCGCCGGCGCCGTAGATCAGATTTGCGTCGCCTCTTCCTGCGACGTCGAACTCGTTGGGGTGATTGAAATATTCGGAGTTTCCGTGTCGGACGACGAAGGGTTCGAGGCTGCCGTCGCTTCGCAACGGCTCGACAAAAAGCAACTCTTTCATCTTCAGGGTACGGGCGGCCGCGTCGATCTTCACCTTGAAATCATATTCGACGGAAAAATGGGTCCGCATATTCAATGGGTCGATTCCGGACGCCGAGGCGTCGGGCAACACGATGCGCAGGACATCCTGCATTTGGTTGTCTTTCCCGCGCACGATCGATTTGGGCGTCAACACGCGGGAATCCGGCGCGCCCTTGTCGGAGATCGATCGTTGGGTGACGACGATGGACTTCGGGTCAACGGATAAAATCCCCGCCTCGCGCAGGAATATCTCAAAGCCCTTATGATAGCCCTTCACCGCGGCGGCGCTTTGTCCCGCGACGGCTTTGCCGTCCAAGGGACGATTTCCGTATAGTTTGATGTTGTGCAGAATGTGCCGCTTGTCGCCGGCGACGATTCTCTCGGCCGATCCGCCCGTAACGGAGTGCTTTGTCTCAAATTGCAACATCCCTTCGCGTTTGACCGATGTCGAAAAGCTCGAGGCGGTCGGCCAAGATTGGCCGGTCGGCGGAATTCCGCCGTCATTGACGCTCACCTTTACCTCAAACGAGGGCGTATAGCTCTTGCCGAAACATCCGTACACGGACAACGGCGCATAGAGCGATCCGCCGGCCGAATTTTCTCCGTAACCCGTCGGGAAGCCCGTCGATTCGTATTGCAGGGATTCAATTCCCACGGAATGATCGGAGACCCCTTCCCGCGCAAGACTGAGCTCGACAAAGGGCGTACGCTTCCCGGACAATGGATATCCGAAGTCATGATCCCCCAAATTCAAGGTCTTGCCGTCCGTCAATCGGACGGTCAAGTTCCGGGCCTTGTCCTTGGGCGCGACGGGCAGACGCGCCATACGCGCCGTGATCTCCTTCGGAAACTCCAACTTGATGCCCTGCGTACCCGTCGTTCGCGCGCTCGGATTCTTCACCGCGACGCTTGTGAGCGCCGTCAGATCGCCCGGGGACATCTCGTCGGGATTGACATAGGCGAGACCGTGCGCGGGATCGCTGTTTTGGGGGACCTGCGAGAATTCCAAGACCGGGGACGCGTCGCCGGCAATCACCGTGACGCTTCCGCCTCCCGCGAGATTTCCTCCCGCAGTGGGGTCGCCGTAAGGTTTGTACGCGCCCGGGCCGTTCGGATCGAGGTCGGTGCGCAACAAGGTTCCATTCGGGACATTGGGATCGACCGCAACGTTCAAGCAAAAGGAGGAAATGCCCGGGAAACCGTCGTGCGCGAATATATCGCGCCCGACGATCTTCACCGTATAGCCGGAATCCGCGTCTCCGGACACCGTACCCGTCATGGAGGCGGATGTCAATTTGCTCTCCGGGGGAAAGGTGATCGGATTGCCGGACACGGGGGAAAGCCCTTTCGGGAGATTTACGTTGAAGCTCATCTCATCGTAGAAGGTCCCGCCCTGTGGGTTCGTGTAATGTTCTCCCGCGCTGTAAAGAAAAAAGCCGAGGGCGGCTTCTTCCCCGGGCATTGCGTATTGTGTCGATTTTTGCAAATTTGCGTACAGGAACGGATGATATTTCCCCGTGATCGTATAATGTTCCAGTGTGTGTGTCGGTGTCGTCGAGATGCTCTTGTCGCTGTTCTTCTGGCTCGCCGAAACCTTGATCGCGTCGCGGAAGGTACGGCTGTTCGCCTTTGCGAGGAACCCGACGTGCGCCTTGACCGAAAGCGTGATTTTCGCCGCGGTGACGTTTCCGTGGGATCCGCCGTCTTTAAACACATAGGTCGCCTCGCCGTTTCCGGGGGATACCTTGGCGTTGTTCAACGCGATGTCGGGATCCGGCTTGTAGGTCGCGGTTTCGACACTGCCGCTGAGATCGCCGGCCTTGCTGTCGTCATAGGTATAATTGCTCTTGTCCTTGACGAATCCCTGCATGGATTCGAAGGTCAACCCCCGCTCGAGCCTGATGGCGACGGTGCGTTCGGTGACGGCCGCGTCCGGCGAAAAGTTGACGGAGACCGAGAGGGTCTGCGGCGTAAATTGCGCGGCGTAATCTTCGGATATAAACGTGTCATTGTTCCCCGCGCCGTTCAGATCTGTGTCGTTGAGCGTCGCCGCGACGGAAAGTCCATTTTGGACCCGCGCGTCGTCGGAAGGATCCGCAATCGCGGTCGCCGGGCTGATGAGACCCACTGTCAAGCACAAAATCGTGAGCGCAATCGGGATTCGTCTTGCCCATATGTCTTTCGTTTGTCGATATTCCATGATGTCTTCTCCCTGTTGTCAATTTGGTTCCGGTTGGCGTGTCCTTTCCCCAACGCCGTACATTCTGTGCGTATCGCTGTCTTTTCGATTGTAGACCGGGACCCGTTTCCCGTCAAGTTTTTCGTGAAATATCCGGAAGCGTTTGCAGTGGCGCCGGATGAAATTCCCGTGACAAAATCAGGCTCGTCCGTTTTCTCGCGACGTCCCGCGTCGGTGGTCACGCGATCTCTTTTGTGATACAATCAAGCCATGCTGAAGGAAAAGATACGCTATGCGGATCATCTGCCCGTCAATGTGATCGTGGCGGAGATGTCGGAATACCCGATTCATTTCCATGAGGACCCGGAATTGGTCTATCTGCTGTCCGGCAGTATGACCTTGCGCAACGGATATTACACGTACACCATGCGCGCCGGGGATGTCTTTGTCATGAACGACAGGGAGATCCACAGCTTTTACCGAACGGATGAATCCAACATCGCCATGATCCTTCAGATCGACGCGGAATACTTCTCCGGCTTTTGCCCCGACCTCAAGAACAGTTTCTTTGTCACCGACATGGACGATCCGGACGTGCCGGAGATGGACGCGCTCAAGACCATCCTTTCCCGCGTCATCATGGAATCCCTGTCCGCCGACGCCGACGCCTCCGAACGCATCATCGGGCATACCTACGGTCTGCTCTCCCTGCTCATGGAGGAATTTCAATATTTCTCCATGGAGAACGGGCGCTTCGTCAACGTGACGAAGAACAAGACGAACAAGATCTTGGCCGGGCGCATGAACCGCATTCAAGACTATCTCTACGATAATTATAACAAGCGGCTGACGCTCGGCGAAATTGCGGACAGGGAACACCTCAGCGTCTGCTATCTCTCCCATGTCATCAAGGCGGCCACGGGGCTGAGTTTCAAGGAATTCCTGAATTTTATCCGCGTGGAGGAATCGGAGCGGCATCTGCTCGGCACGGAGATGAAGGTCGCCGACATCTCCGACGCGGTCGGGTTTTCGGCTACGCGCTATTATGTGAAATATTTCACGAAATGGTTCGGGACGTCCCCCGCGGAATATCGTGAGAAACACCCCGGCCATGTCGGCGGACGGGAGGTCTCCGCGACATACAGAAAGCTCGACGCGCGAGAGATCGCGGACGCGGTCAAGATCAAGTTCAGCGATATTTATCGGGAGTACGCGAGCGACGCGCGACCGCCCGCTACGGTCATTTCCGCCGATCTGCGCTCGGACGGGACGAATCTTCCGTTGCGGGACTTCCCGCCGTACCGGATGTTTCGCGGGTCCGTGCGAGGCGCGGCGTCCCTTCTCTGTGATATGTTGGAAGGGCTTGACGAGACGGTCGCGGACGCCGGCGCGCATCATCTGATCACCGTGCGAAGGCGCGGCGGCGCGAAGGGCAAGGGCGCCGGCGGGGGCGGCGAAGGATACGGGGACGGCGTGAGCGTCCTGATCCGAAACACGGAGGAGTCGGTTGCGTGCGGCCGCGCGGAATACCTCGTGCGCCTCGCGGGATGCTCCGGGACCTACGACATCCGAAGGATCGCCTGTTCGGGAACGGGCGCCGCCGTTTCCCCGCGTGAGACGCGGACGCCGGACGGCGAGCGGCAGAGGTCCGAACGCGAGGAACTGCGCCGCCGCGTCGACGCCTTCCCGACGGTGACGCGCGCGCGTATGACTGCGGTGGACAGCCTGACGTTTCGCGTGACGATCGAGGGGTTCGGCGGGGAATTGATCCTCATGGACCGTTGCGCGCAGATTTGATTTGAGCCATGAACGGTGTTATGTTATAATCTGCGTATGGACAGAATCGGCGTAATATTCGGGGGCAAGTCCCCGGAGCATGAGATATCCATATTATCCGCCGCGTCGGTCATGGAAGCCATGGATCCGGAGCGACACGAGATCGTCCGGATCGGCGTCAACAAGAGCGGCGAATGGTTTCACATCACCACCGACATGGGCGGACTCAGGGCGTTGGACGACGAACGGTATGATTACCTGATACCGGGTGAGGGACGGGAAACCGCCTCCGCGCGGCGCATCGATTTCGGCGACTTCGGCCGCCTTGTGGATTTTGCCTTCCCGCTGTTGCACGGGCCTTACGGCGAGGACGGGACGGTGCAGGGCCTGTTTGAGATGCTTGATATGCCGTACGCCGGCTGTAACGTGACCTGTTCCGCCATTTCGATGGACAAGATATTTACGAAGGAGTTGCTGATCCGGGCCGGTCTGCCCGTATGCAAGCATGCCGCGACCTACGCGTTTGATTTTGAGCGCGACAGGGCGGGGCAATTGACCAAGATCGAGGCGGCGCTCACCTACCCGTTGTTCGTCAAGCCCGCCAACATGGGCAGCAGCGTCGGCGTCTCCAAGGTATGCGATCGCGGCGCGCTCGAACGCGGCGTCGAGCACGCCCTGCAATACGACAGCCGCATACTCGTCGAGGAAGCGGTGGAGGGCAGGGAATTGGAGTGCGCCGTACTCGGCAACGATGCGCCGCGCGTAAGCGCCGTCGGGGAGATCGTCTCCGAGGGCGAGTTTTATGACTATGACGCGAAATACAGGAACGGCGTCGCCGAGTTGCGCATACCGGCGGATATCTCCGAGGCGACGGAGCGGACGGTCGTCTCCTTGGCGACCGAAACCTACAAGGTGTTGGGCGGCGCGGGTTTTTCGCGAATGGACTTTTTCTTTGAGGAAAAAACGGGTAATATATATCTGAACGAGATGAACACCATTCCCGGATTTACCGCGTACAGCATGTTCCCCCTGCTGTGGCGGGCGAAGGGCGTGGCGTATCCCGAACTGATTGAAAGGATAATAGGATTTGGCTATGAAAGACATCATGCTAAAAATAATCGGTAATCAGATCGCGTCCGGGAGCGAGGCCGGCGATGAGCCGTCCGGCATGGAATTCATCACCGAAGGCAGATTCTATCGCAAGGGGGACTCGATGTATTTGGTCTACGACGAGAGCGAATTCTCCGGCACGGAGGGGTGTACCACGAGCCTGAAGATCACGGGCGACACGATCCGCATGAAGCGCTACGGGGAGGATGTAGGCGTCGAAACGGCCATCAACTTTGAAAAGGGGAAGCGGTTCAACGGGTACTACGAGACCCCCTTCGGATCCGTGGAGATGGAGGTCCTGACCAACGCGGTCAACAACAGGATCAAGGAGAGCGGAGAAGGCTCGATAGACATCGATTACAACGTCAGCCTCAAAGGACTCGCGGAGAGCCGCAGTATGCTGAGCATCGAGATCATATGATGGCGGGCGTACCGTTGCGGAACGATCGGAAGGCTTCGCGTGCGAGGAAGCGGGCGCGGGACGCCCGAAAAGGATGATCCACATGTACAATTTTCAAAAACACAAAAAACTGTTTGCGATCATCGCTGCGGTGATCATCGTCACCATGGTGCTCACCTCGATCATCTATTCCTTCTTTTGATCGTTCCCAAAGCGCGCCGCGCCGTTTATCGATACTTAAATTAAAACTTTACATTTTTAAGAAAATTGTAAGAAACATCCCCCTTGTTTGGTAAGATAAATACGATAGTATCTACGTATGCCGGCAATGGGGCCGGCGACGCGACCGATGGGCGACAGCGTGTATCGCTTATCGGCGATGTGTACGGGAACGGAGTTTCGGGTGTATAACATTCTCGTGGTCGATGACGACAAGGAGATTGCGAACGCGATCGAGATCTACCTCGCGGCTGAGGGGTATCGCGTCCGCAAGGCGCATGACGGTGAGGAAGCCTTGGCGGTCGCGTCCGCCGAGGATGTCCATCTCATCATCATGGACATCATGATGCCGAAGATGGACGGCATGAGGGCGACCATGCGGATTCGCGAGGGCAAGAACATCCCCATCATCATGCTTTCCGCAAAATCGGAGGATTACGACAAGGTCACGGGGCTGAACATCGGCGCCGACGATTATATGACCAAGCCGTTCAATCCGCTCGAACTCACGGCTCGGGTGCGTTCCCTCATCCGGCGTTACACCGACCTCGGCGGCATGGAGAAGAAAACCGGCATTTATAAGACCGGGGGCCTCTGTGTGGACGACGAGGAGAAGACCGTGACGCTCGACGGGGAACAGATAGCCTGTACGCCCATCGAATTCGGGATACTCAGGTTGCTCGCGCAGAACGCGGGGAAGGTATTTTCCATTGAGCGCATCTACGAAGCCGTATGGAACGAACCCTCCTTCAGCCCTGAAAATACCGTTGCCGTACACGTCAGGAGGATACGGGAAAAGATAGAGATCGATCCCCGGAATCCGAGATACTTAAAGGTGGTGTGGGGCATTGGATACAAAATCGAAAAAATTGGGTGACAGATTCTCCGCGCGGCTGATTGCGTTCATTCTCATCGTGGCGTTGGTCTCGGGGGCGGCGGGCCTCGTATTCGTCGGTTGCGCGCATCTGCACCGGACGGAGCGGGAAACCGCCTTGGGATATATGAGTGCGGCGGACATCTTCTTCAACGAACCATATTTCAAGACCGATCATTTTCGCGCAAAGGCAAACGAGGGCAGTTCGCGCCTCATGTTTCTCTACGAAACTTTCGGCGGCCTCGATCCGCGAAGCGCCGATTATCGCCCGGAGGCGGACTCGGTCGCAAGGAACGTGTACGAGGAAGCCGAACGAAATATCCACCGATTGCTGTCGGACGTCATTCTGAATGAACCCTATGAGTGGTATCGGAATTTTGCGGCATGGGCCGTTCCTGACGGCGAGGTTGTGACGGACGAGGAATACACGTTCAACGAGCGTCTCCGGACCCCGGACGGATCGGCGAATACCCCGGACGGCGCGGTCGGATCGTCCGAAGACGCGACGCAATCCGAGGATGCAACCCAAGCAGAGGATGCGAACGGTTCCCTGACGCGCAACATCGATGTCATCCGGGCGAAAATGGCGGCCGGCGGCGCTTCGGAAACGCTTTATTGGGATCCGACAAACTACAGCTCGTTCTTTGCGGAAGCCGGATTTGCGGATGCCGGCGCTCTAACGAACGCTGTAGGTCCTTTTGACATCGCGTCCATGATCGCCGATCCGATTCTCGTCAAAGCGGACCGGTTGCTCGATGAAAACGGAGAGGAAAGGCAACCGATCCCTGCGGATTTCGACGCGCCCGGCGTCAAGGAAGCGTTTGAAAAACTCTACGCGGATCGGCTTGCGGAGGTGCGCGAAGTTATCCGCGTCGATCAAGAGGAAGTGTACAGTCGGGTTGTGAGGGAATTAGAGGAGAGCGGCGCATCCTATTTTGTCGGCGACGGCGCCGCGTCCATCACCAACGTGCGATTGAACAAGGACGGCTATCCCGCCGACACCTCCGTCTTTCTCTCCGCGCCGGCATACTTTTCCTTTACGGAAAAAAAGGCGGACGCGTATCCCGAGGGCGCTTGGCTTCTCGGGGAGCAGAACGCCTTAAGCGCAGCCATCGAGGACGCCTCCCTCTTCCTCTCCTATGACAAGGAAGCTGTCGCCGTTGCGGCGGAGCAACTGACAGAGGCGAGAGGGATCGCGCAACGGTATTTCATCCCCGCGATCATTGCGGGCGCGATCGCGCTGCTCCTCCTGCTCTTCCTCCTCGTCGTGACGGGACGGAAACGCGCGGACGGGACGCGAAAGCTGTATGCGACGGACAAGGTGTTCGTTGAGATGCAGATAGGGATTGTTCTGATTGCGGAACTCTTCGCGTTCCAAATCGCGCGGCAACTCTATTCCGGCCTCCAAGAGTTTATCGTCCTTGAATTCTCCGGCCCCACTATTCTGCGCTTTGTTCTGCTGATGGCCGTCACCGCGTTCTGCGTGGGTCTCGCGCTCTGCCTCCTGCTTTCGCTCGTCCGAAGCCTGAAAGCGCGGCTTTTTTTGAAGCGGTCGATCATTTGGAATCTGCTGTTCCTGATCGGTCGGGCGTCGAAGGCGTTCTGCCTTGCCGTGAAGTCGGGGTTTGACGGCGTCAATCCCTTCGCGAAGATCATCCTGCTCGTGGCGCTGATGTTCTTCCTGTCGACAGTGGTTGGATTTGGTGTTTTTGCCAATATATATTTGCTTTGGAATTTCGGGGTCGTCCTATTCTTCCTCGCGGTGATATTCGCGCTTTCCATGTGGTTTACCTATCGACGCGTCAAGAAATACGAGAGGCTGAAACAGGGCATCGAGAAAATCGCCGCCGGCGATCTGTTGTGGCGCATCCCCGTGGAGGAAACGGAGCATTCTGAGTTTGACAACCTGTCAAGACGCGTCAACGAGATCGGGACGGCCTCAAACATCGCCATACAGAACGAGCTGAAGAACCAGAGGCTCAAGACGGATCTCATCTCCAACGTGAGCCACGATCTCAAGACGCCGCTCACCTCCATCATCACCTATACCGATCTGCTGAAAAAGGAGGGCTTGCGCGGCAAAAACGCGCCCGAATACCTGAACATCATAGAAGAGAAGGGCAAGCGGCTCCAAAAGCTCACCGAGGACCTCTTCGACGCGGCCAAGGCGTCCAGCGGAGCCGTACAGGTGCGGAGGGAGAAGCTCGATCTGCTCTCGTTGCTCGATCAGGAGATCGCCGAGATGGAGGAGGGCCTTGCCGCCGCGGAACTCGAGATCATCATCAACGGCAAAAGTCGCGCGGAGGGAAGCGGTGATACGGCAACGCATTGCTACGTATTGGCGGACAGCCGCCTCCTGTGGCGCGTCGTGGACAATTTGCTCTCCAACGTGCGGAAATACGCCCAACCGGGCAGCAGGGTCTACATCGACGTCCACGATCGGACGATCGGATCGTCGGACGCCGAATCGGGCGCCGCGGAGCCGTCCGGCGGGGCAGGACGGAAGCCCCCGCAAGGCATGACCGTCATGGAGATGAAAAACATCTCGAAGGCCAAGCTCAACATTCCCGCGGACGAACTCATGGAACGCTTCAAGCGCGGCGACGAATCGCGTACCACGGAGGGCAGCGGACTGGGACTCGCCATCGCGAAGGACCTCGTACGCCTGCAAGGCGGCCGGTTCGAAATCTCCATCGACGGCGACCTGTTCAAGACGATCACCGTGTTGGAGCCGTGGGAAAAGTAGTCGCGCCCGCCACATTGAATATCTATGATCCGTCGATTCTCATTTTCGAGACTGCGTATCGCCTCAAAATAAAACGACGTTGAAAGCGACTATTGTCCTGCGCGCGACGTGATGGTACAATATTGATTACCCCGGCAACCAATCGTAGGGAGTCGTGACGGTCTTTTCGCCACCTTGTTCCTATGATTGGTTGCCGGGGTAACAGAATCACAATTTTACGGAGGTGCGCGGATGCGAGAATGGAAAGAACTTCCCCGAGGGGAGCTTGCCGCCCTGCTCGATGAGAGCCGACGGGCATATAATACGTTGAAATCCCAAGGCTTGAAGTTGGATCTTTCGAGGGGGAAACCGTCCCCGGATGTCCTCGATCTGTCCGACGGGCTGTTGGGCGCCTTGGACACCCATTGCGCGGAGGA
>JAISGB010000220.1 GCA_031263335.1 Eubacteriales Family XIII. Incertae Sedis bacterium | reverse complement strand
TACATAAAATCAAGTATCTTACATCAATTTGTTTTCATAAATTTCCCGTCGCGCCGCACGGGATCAAAAAAGGCAATGACCGCCGCCGACGCCGCAACGCTCGTCCGGTCGGTCATTGCTTTCATGAATGGGATCTATGCCCGCTTCGTCTTCTCAATACAGGGCGACAAATATCTCCCGCAGTTCGCCGTCCTCGAGGAACACATAGTTGTTCGCCAAGAGCCGCTGTTGGTTATCGACGGTGGATTTCGTGAACTCGTCGATCTGCGCCTCATTCATGCCGTAGTCCTTCAATGGTTTCTTTGTGATGAGCTGCCCGAGGAATTTGTCGAGTTCTTCGTAGACGCCCGCATCGTCGTCGATCCCCATGACCTTGGAGAGGATTTTCGTAAGCTGTTTGATCTTCCCGTTCGGATCCTTCGCGACGTACTTCTTCATCACCTCGGTGAAGAACTGATAGTTGGCCTCGCCGTGCGGCACATGGAAGGCGCCGCCGATGGAATAGGACAGCGCGTGAACCGCCCCGCAACCGGCGTTGCCGAACGCGATGCCCGCGTAGTTGGACGCAAGGACGAAGTCCTTCATATGCTTGAACCGTTCGTCCTCGCCCTTCTCCGCGATCGCCTTGTAGCCCTTCATGATCATCTTGATCGCCTTCTTGGAATAGAGTTCCGTGAACGGGGAAGCCTTGGGGGACAGGAAGCTCTCGACGGCATGGATGAGGGCGTCCACCGAAGAGGTGGTGAACACCTTGTACGGCAACCCGTTCATCGTCTCGGGGATGAGGGCCGCGATATCCGCGTAGGTCTCGTCGACGGCGATGCCCTTCTTCACATGAAGGCTCTTGAGTTCGGCGATGGCCACATTCGTCACCTCGGAACCCGTACCGCAGGTCGTCGGGATGACGATCAGTTGCTTGACCTTCTTGGCCGGCGTCTTGCCCGTGAACAGATCGATGGAACGCTCCGGGACCTCCAACGCCAAAATCTTGCAGATATCCACGATCGTCCCGCCGCCCAAGGCGATGATGCGATCGTATTCGTACTGTTTGCTCTCCCGGACGATGCCGTCGATCATCTCGTCGGACGGCTCGCCCTGCCCGTGTTTCTCCTGAAAGATGACGTTCGCCTTGACGCCGAGCGGGGCGATATAGGGCGTGTATATCCACTCGTTGGTCACGAGCAGATCCCGTTCGCCGATCTTGAATTCCTCATTGAATTCGGACATCTTGTCGAAATAGTATATCTTGGGTACGATCCTCAGTGCCAACATTGTTCATTCTCCTTCCTGTTTGATTAAACTGTTACTGCATAGCGGCCACACTTACCTCCATGCCGTCCCACAAAAATATATTCCTGCTCTCTTTACTTAAATAACGGTCGGTGCGCATCAATATTTCTCGCCGAACCGCCTCTCGAATTCATCCTTGAGCGGATCTTTCGTGTCGGGATGCGCGACGCCGATCAGGTTGCGCGCCCTTTCCCGCAACGACTTTCCCTTGAGTTCCGCAATGCCGTACTCCGTGATGACGTAATCCACGTCACAGCGCGTGGTGGTGACGGGCGCGCCTTGATCGAGGAAGGGTACGATCTTCGAGATCATCGTCCCGTCCCTTTTGACCGTCACGGAGGGCATCGCGATGATCGCCTTCCCGTCGTCCGACATGGCGACGCCGCGAATAAAGTCAACCTGTCCGCCCACGCCCGAGAACTGACGCAGACCCATGGCCTCCGCGTCGATCTGGCCTTGGATATCCGCCTGTATCGCGGAATTGACCGAGATCATCTTGTGTTGCCGCGCGATGACGATGGGATGGTTCACGTAATCGACGGGCTTCACCTCGACCAAGGGATTGTCATGGGCAAAGTCGTAGAGTTCCCGCGTACCCATGAGGAAGGTCACCGTCATCTTGCCCCGGTTTTCCGATTTTTGCGAACCCGTGATGACGCCCTCGTTATAGAGGGCGAGGGTGCCGTCGGAGATCATCTCGGAATGGATGCCAAGATCCCGCTTGTCCTTTAAGAATAGCATGACGGCGTCCGGGATCGCCCCGATGCCGAGTTGCAGGGTGGAACCGTCCTCGATCAGCGAGGCGCAGTGTTCCCCGATGGCTTTCTCCACATCCCCGATGACGGGCGGTTTGATCTCGTAGAGATTGTCGTCCGCTTCTACGATGTGATCGAAAGCGGAGACATGCAGGAGTCCGTCCCCCCACGTACGCGGCATGTTCTTGTTCACCTGCGCGATCGTCAATTTCGCGGTCTCCGCAGCCTGACGCGTATAGTCCACCGAGGTACCCAAGCTACAGAATCCGTGCGCGTCGGGCGGACTCACCTGGAACACGGCGACATCGCATCCCGATCGCCCTTCGCGGATGACGCGCGGGACCTCATGGAAAAAACAAGGAGTGAAATCCGCCCGGTTTTCGACCAAGGCCGCGCGCGAATTCGCGCTGGCAAACCAAGGATTGACCCGAAAATGCTTCTCATAGCCGGGCGTCGCGAAGTCCATATCGCTGAGCCGAACCATGTGGCGAATCTCCAAATCCCGATATTGCGCTCGGTTCTCGACCATCGCGTTGACGATCGTCGGCGGTTCCCCGACGCAATGCGCCAACACGACCGTACTGCCGTTCTCGATATGTTTCACCGCCTCCGAAGCGGTTGTCAGGCGTTCATTGTATATCTGCTTCCAATCCAAAATCCATAACCTCCTTCAATCAACGTAACTATCGCGACCGTTGCATAGTTTTGATTTAATATTAACCCAATGCCCTTTCGATCTCGCCTATGGCGCGTCGGACCTGTCCGGCTTCCGCGACGACGACCGTCCCGCCGACGTCATACCCTTCCGTGCTCGCGCAACAATTCGCGCATCCCCCCACGACCAAGAGCAGATCGTAGGACGCGCCCTCCTCGGCATACTCGAATACCGCGTCGCGCGCGGATTCGGTTTGCCCGGCGGCGAAATGATCGCGAATCTCCTCATAGGCCGCGTTCCTGTCGTATCGGGGGTTGCAACCCCCGCAAAATTTAACCCCTACGCGCACGACGCGCATACCCGCGAGGCGCCGGGGCGTCCCGACGGGCTGCCCGGCGGCGGGCCGGGCAGTCCACGCTTCCGTTCTTCAATGCTTCCGTTCTTCAACGCCTATTCCTTGATGCCCGCGACGTTCTTTGCCAATTCCTTTTTCGCGGCAATATTTCCCTGCCGCGCGATCATGATGCGCTGCGCCTGCGGCGAGCCCGCCCCGTGCATGGATTCGGTCCGATAGCCCACGGCCGAAGCGCCGAGGCAGATGTTCTCGAGGAAACGCAGGATGCGCATCCGGTTCTCCGTGGAAACGCCGTCCACACCCACGAAGAACTTGTTCGTCCACTCGCCGATCGTCTTGCCGGACTTTGTCGGCACCTTCAGGTCGGAACGGAAATCCGACTGGGAAGGCATGGTGACCATGAGTCCGCCGGCGATATCCTCAGCCAACCGCACGATCTCGTAGGGGAAGCGCGTGACGTTCTGCTTGCAGACATTCGCCAAAAGCAGATCGATCTGATAATTGCCCGCCTCGGTGGGATAGCCCTCCGCAGAACACGCGATGCCGCAACAATAGAGCGTCTCGTTCAGATGGGTCATCTCGATGAGCTTGTCCTTCACATGGGACGCCTTCGCGGCGCCGTTGTAATCCGCGGCCAAAGCCGCCGCGCCGATGACCACATCGCCCACGCCGACCTTGCAACCGCCGTAGGACTGCCGATGATAACCCGCGAACCGCTCGACCAACATACCCGCGAAATCGTATTCTTCGCAGAGGAATATACGGTTGTTCGGGATGAACACGTCGTCAAACACGACGAGCGCCTCCTGCCCTCCGAACTGCTTGTTGCCCAGATCCACGTCCGCGTCCTTTTCCAATTTCCGCGTATCGCAGGACTGACGGCCGTAGACCATGAACAGCCCCTCGACGTCCGAAGGGCAGGCGAAGGAGACCGCGTACTTCTTGTCAGCCTCGCCCAAGGCGATGGTAGGCATGATCAGATGTTCATGGGAATTGATGGATCCGGTTTGATGCGCCTTGGCGCCTCGGACAACGATGCCGTCCGGCCTTTGTTCGACGATATGCACGAAGAGATCGGGATCCGCCTGTTGGCTCGGATTCTTGCCCCTGTCCCCCTTGGGATCGGTCATGGCGCCGTCCACCGTGAGGTCGTTCTCTTGGATATAGGTGAGATATTCCTTGAAATTCTCGTGATACTTCGTGCCGTGCGCCTTGTCGCATTCATAGGTCGTCGAGAATACGGCGTTGAACGCGTCCATACCGACGCACCGTTGGAAACACGACGCGGTCTTCTGCCCGAGCAAACGTTGCATTTTCACCTTTTTTCGCAGATCGTCCGTGCTTTGATGCAGATGTGAAAACCGATTGATCGTTTGCCCCGTCAGATTGGACGTCACGGTCATCAGATCCGCGTGTTGCGGGTCCTGCGCCAGATCGTACGTCATCGCCACGCAGTTGATGGACGGACGGATGATCGGATGATCCACCCAATTATCCACCTTCATGCCAAACATATAGACCTGCGTCTTTAATTTTCGCAAACTTTCGATATACTCGGCCCCTGTCATTAAACCCATTCCGATACCTCCTCTTATTCTTTATGGTAACTACACAACGGTCACGCCATTTTGATTTAACCTTTGGACACCGACCCCGGCTTCGCGCGTTGCCCAAACCCGAATGATCGCCGCCAAACCCCGTCAAAAACAAATCCGAACGATCGCCGCCGAACCTC
>JAISGB010000016.1 GCA_031263335.1 Eubacteriales Family XIII. Incertae Sedis bacterium | reverse complement strand
TTTTTGCGTATTCCGGAACCCAATGCCTGTTTTGTCTTCCTCACGTACGTCTGTGTACGCTCCGGGGAGCCAAAACAGGCATTGGAACCCGAACTCCATCAAAACTATCGCGACCGTCGTGTAGTTTTGATTGAACCCTTGAGTAGTAACCATACATGAAAAACGACACATGAAAAACGACTCGATAAACCATTCCGCGGACTTTGACTTTTGTCCTGAAATCCTTTATAATGTTGCGCGTGACAGTCATTGAAAAACGGGCGGCAATCGGTATCGAGGCGATTCGGCGGCCTATGCGCGATCCCATGGTGAGACGGAGGGAAGATATGGCATTTATTGAAGAAGTACCACTTACGCGGGCGGGTTACGACGAAAAGGTCGCGGAGTTGGAGGAATTGATCACGGTCAAGCGGGGCGAGATCGCCGAGCGTCTGAAGGAGGCCATATCCTACGGAGACATTTCCGAGAATTCCGAATATGATTCCGCGAAGAACGAGCAGGCCGAACTCGAGGAACGGATCGGCAAGCTCGAGAATATCATCAAGAACGCGAAGATCATAGACGAAAAAGCCGTCAAGCACGATGTGGTGAGCTTGGGCGTCAAGGTGAAGGTGAAGAACGCGAAGACGAGGAAGGAACTCGAATACACCATCGTCGGTTCCGCGGAAGCGGATCCGTTCGGAGGCAAGATATCCAACGAGAGCTTGGTCGGTTCCGCCTTGCTCGGGAAGAAGGTCAAGGAGAAGGTCACGGTGCAGGTGCCCGACGGCGCGGTCAAATATGAGATACTTTCGATAGGGTAACGGAAGGTTTCCCCGCGCGCGGGCGGGAACGGGAGCGGAATATGAGCGAAGATGACATCAGGAACGGCGGCGGGGACGCGGCGCCGGAGGAGGAATTGACCTCCGAACAGTTGAACGAAATGCGGTTGGTTCGGCGCGAAAAGCTGAAGAAACTTCAGGATATGGGACGGAACCCGTATCTCAACGAGCATTGGGACATCGACGCGTACAGCGAGAACATCAAGGCCGATTTTGACAATATGGACGGAAGGGAGGTTTCCGTCGCGGGACGTCTCATGGCGTTTCGGCACATGGGAAAGGCATCCTTCATCGACATACAGGACGACCGCGGCCGCATCCAGATCTATGTCAGGCAGGACGCGATCACGCCGGAGGAATACGAGATCTTCCTCACCTACGACATCGGCGACATCATCGGCGCAGAGGGCGTCGTGTTCAAGACGCGGCACGGCGAGGTGTCCGTGAAGGCGTCCAAGGTCGTCCTGCTCACGAAGAGCCTGCAGATACTGCCCAACAAACGTCAGGGGCTGAAGGACACGGAGTTGCGTTACCGGCAGAGGTATGTGGACCTCATCATGAACCCCGAGGTCAAGGAGACCTTCATCAAGCGAGCGAAGATCATCAAGGAAATCAAGCGTTATCTGGAGGACGACGAGGGGTTTCTGGAGGTGGACACGCCCACGCTGACCGTCATCGCCGGCGGCGCCAACGCGCGGCCTTTCACGACGCATCACAACACCTTGGACATCGACATGAATCTGCGGATATCCAATGAACTGTATCTGAAGCGGCTCACGGTCGGCGGCTTCGATCGGGTCTATGAGATGGGCAAGATGTTCCGCAACGAGGGGATGGACCGCAATCACAACCCCGAGTACACCGCCTTGGAACTCTACCGGGCCTACGGGTGTATGGAGGACGTCATGCGCATTACGGAGAATCTCGTCTCCTGCGCCGCGATGGCGGCCACGGGCAGTATGCGCATTACGTACCAAGGTAAGGAATTCGACCTCACGCCGCCGTGGGAAAGGCTCACGATGCAGGAGGCGGTGAAGAAGTGGGTCGGCGTCGATTTCGATACGATCGAGACGGACGAGCAGGCGAGGGCATTCGCGAAGAAGCATCTCTCGGAGGGTTCCGAGACGATGACGCGCGGGCTTGCGATCGTGGCGCTTTTCGAGGAATACTGCGAGCAGTACCTGACGGGTCCCATCTTCATCACGGGCCATCCCGTGGAGATCAGCCCCTTGGCAAAGCGCGATCCCGCCGATCCCCGCATCACCCGACGGTTTGAGGCGTATGTCAACACTTGGGAGATCGCCAACGGGTTTTCCGAGTTGAACGATCCCATCGATCAGTACCGCAGATTCAAGGAACAGCAGACGATGTTGGAGGCAGGGGACGACGAGGCGCATCCGATGGATGAGGATTTCGTGAACGCGCTCGAGGTGGGGCTTCCCCCCACGGGCGGCTTGGGCATCGGCGTCGACCGCGTGATCACCCTCATCACCGATTCGCCTTCGATACGGGATATCATATTGTTCCCAACAATGAAACCCTTGGAAGAATAATTAAATGGGAGAGATCATAAGGGAAGTTGGCAACGGCATATTCGGACTCACTGTGTGGCATCTTATCATGTTCGTGATCGGCGGCTTCCTCATCTTCCTCGCCATCCGGTACGAGTACGAGCCGATGCTGCTGTTGCCCATAGGCTTCGGTGCGATCCTCGTCAACATCCCGTTCTCGTCGGCCTTGGACTTTGAGGGCGAGCCGGGTTTCCTGAAGATACTCTATGACGCGGGCATCTCCACGGAGTTGTTTCCCGTGTTGATCTTCATCGCCGTCGGCGCCATGATAGACTTCAAGCCGCTGTTGCAGAACCCGTTCATGCTGTTTTTCGGCGCGGCGGCCCAGTTCGGCATCTTCTTCACCATGATGTTTGCCCTGTCCACGGGGCAATTCGACCTGAAGGAGGCGGTGTCCATCGGCATCATCGGCGCGGCGGACGGACCGACCTCGATCTTCGTCGCCGGCAAGTTCGCGCAATCTTATCTCGGACCCATCTCTGTGGCCGCCTATTCGTACATGTCCTTGGTTCCGCTCATCCAACCGCCGGTCATCCGCGCGCTCACGACGAAGAAGGAACGCCTGATCCGCATGAAGTATACGGAGACGGAGATACCCAAGGTCATCGAGATATTGTTCCCCATCGTCATCACTTTGGTCGCGGGCATCTTGGCCCCGATGAGCGTCGCCCTCATCGGGGCGCTCATGTTCGGGAACCTCGTGCGGGTCTGCGGCGTGCTCGAGCGATTGTCCCTGTCGGCGCAGAACGAATTGGCCAACTTGGTCACGCTCCTGCTCGGTATCACCATCGGTTCCACCATGACGGCAGAGGCGTTTCTGGACGTCAGGACGCTCATGATCCTCGGCATGGGATTGGTCGCCTTCGTCTTTGATACCGCCGGCGGCGTCCTGTTCGCGAAGCTGATCAACCTTTTCCTCCCCGAGGGAAGGAAGGTCAACCCGATGATCGGCGCGGCGGGCATATCGGCCTTCCCCATGTCCGGCCGCGTGGTTCAGCGTATGGCGACGAAGGAGGATCCGTCCAATTTCATCCTCATGCAGGCCATGAGCGCGAACGTGGCGGGCCAGTTGGGATCGGTCGTGGCCGGCAGTATGGTATTGGCACTTGTTCCCGTTATCATGATGGGGTAAAATACTCTAGGAGGGATTGCGTTGTCACTCATAACTCAGGGTTTTACGGTTATGCTGATGGGACTGGCCGGCGTTTTCGCGGTGCTGATCATCTTCTATGCGCTGACAAAACTTATGCTCGCGTTTTCAAAACGTCGGAACAAATTATAGCGGCGACCGGGGTTTGGGAGGCTCGGCGCGTAAGTAAAGGTAGGGAAACAGGATGAAAGGTTACAGCAGCGATCAGATCAGGAATGTGGTGCTTCTCGGGCATGGCGGCAGCGGAAAAACCATGATAGCCGAAGCGGCGCTCGCGGCGACCGGCGCCATCGGTCGAATGGGCAAGGTCGAGGACGGCAACACCGTTTCCGATTATGAGCGTACGGAGATCGAAAAGGGCTATTCCATTACCACATCCGTCATACCCGTGGAATACAAACAGCATAAGATCAATTTCTTGGATACGCCGGGATTTTTCGACTTCGTCGGTGAGGTCTGTTCGTCCATCCGCGCCGCCGAGGCAGCGATCATCGTGGTGGACGCCTCCGCGGGCGTACAGGTCGGCACGGAAAAGGCGTGGAACATCTGCAAGCAGAACGGATTGCCCAAGTTCTTTCTCATCAACAAGATCGACAAGGAAAACGTGGATGTGGACGGGGTGATCGCGGACCTGAAATCCAAGTTCGGGACCTCCGTGGCCACCTTGGACGATAAGGAGGCGTTGAACGAGGCCGTGGCCGAGAGCGATGAGGAATTGATGGAGAAATTCTTCGGGGGCGAGGCCTTCACCGAGGAGGAATTCAACCGAGGCTTATCGTCCGGTATCGCGGCGGGGGACATCGTACCCATCGTGACCTCCGGCGCGTTGAAGGGCGAGGGTATCACGGAATTGCTTGATATCCTGCTGAAGTATGTGCCGTCGCCGACGGGGCGCCCGGCCTACGCGGCGGTCAACGGCAAGGATGAGGACACGGAGATCGTCTGCGATCCCCAAGGCCCCTTGGCCGTCTTCGTATTCAAGACCATCGCGGATCCGTTTGCGGGCAAGATCACGGTCATGAAGGTGCTGTCCGGCAAGGTCACGCAGGGCATGGAGGCGTTCAACGCGATCGCGGAGAAGCCGGAGAAGATGGGATCCATCTTTTTCATGCGCGGCAAGTCACAGAGTGAGGCGCCGACGGTCGCGGCGGGGGACATCTTTGCCGCCGCGAAACTGCAGTTTGCCCATACGGGCGACACCTTCTGCGAGAAGTCCAACATCATCAAATTCCCGGGCGTGGCGTATCCGCCGCCTTCGCTGTTCATGGCGGTCGAACCCAAGGCGAAGGGCGAGGAGGAGAAGATCGGCACGGGCCTGAACCGGCTCAAGGAAGAGGATCCTTCATTCTCCGTCGAACGGAGCGCCGAAACGGCGCAGACGCTTCTGGGCGGACAGGGCGAGATCCAGATCGGCATCATCACGACCAAGCTGAAGGAGCGGTTCGGCGTCGATGTGGACCTGACCGATCCCAAGGTACCCTACCGAGAGACCATCAAGGGATCGGCGGACGTGCAGGGGAAGCACAAGAAGCAATCGGGCGGCGCCGGCCAGTACGGCGACGTCCATATCCGCTTCTCCCCATCGACGGAGGATTTTGAGTTTGCGGAGGAACTGTTCGGCGGTTCCGTCCCCAAGAACTATGTACCCGCGGTGGAAAAAGGACTGCGGGAGAGTATGCAGAAAGGGCCGCTGTCCGGCTCCAAGGTGGTGAACATCAAGGCCGTGCTCTACGACGGATCCTACCACGACGTGGACTCCAACGAGATGGCCTTCAAGATAGCGGCCTCCTTGGCCTTCAAGAAGGGGATGGAGGAAGCAAAGCCCATCCTCTTGGAACCGGTCATGCACGTCGAGATCCTCGTGCCGGATGAGTACATGGGGGATGTCATGGGTGATATGAACAAGCGCCGCGGGAAGATCCTCGGCATGGAACCGCAGACGGGCGGCGGCCAGAAGGTCATCGCCGAAGCGCCGCAGGCGGAGATGTTCAAGTACGCCATCAACCTTCGCTCCATGACGCAGGCGAGAGGCAGCTTCATCATGAAGTTTGAGCGCTACGAGGAGGTGCCCGCGCAGTTGGCGCAAAGGATCGTAGCCGAACACAAAAAAGCGCAAGAACACCACGAGTAGAGGTAACTACTCAACGGTCACGCTACTTTCGCGTATTCCGGAACCCAATACGGATTTGCCTTCCTCACGTACGTTCGTGTGCGCTCCGGGAGTCAAATCCGTATTAGAACCCGGACTCCATCAAAACTATCGCGACCGTTGAGTAGTCTTGATTTAACTTTTTTAAACAGTAACATTATTCTTTTATGAGCGAACGTATCGCTTCCGTGACATTGGATACGCCGGTAAGACGGACGCCTTTGGGCGCGTCGATCTTGTCGGCGTTTTTCTTTGGCAGGATGACGCGCGTGAATCCCAATTTGGCCGCCTCGCGCACGATCTTGTCCGCGCCGTGGACGGAACGCAGTTCGCCGGTGAGTCCTATTTCCCCGAGGATCAGCGTATGGGGCGGTATGGGCGCGGACTTCGCGGACGAATAGAGGGCCAAGGCCACGGCCAAGTCCACGGAGGTTCCGTCCGGACGGATTCCGCCCACCACGTTCACGTAGACGTCGCTGTTGGAGAGATCCAAACAAGCCTTGCGTTCCAAGACGGCGAGGATCATGTTGAGGCGGGCGGGCGCGACGCCCAAGGCGGTGCGCCGCGCGAATCCCACGCCCGCGGCGGCGGTCAGCGCCTGCATCTCCAACAGGAGGGGACGCGTCCCCTCGTAGACCGCCGTCGCTGCGGATCCGTCGGTCGCCTCCTCCATGCCCTCGAGCAACGAGCCGGAGAGGTTTCGTATCTGAACCAACCCTTCTTCCCGCATCTCGAAAGCGCCTATCTCGCTCGTGGCGCCGAATCGATTCTTGTTTGCGCGCAGGATGCGGAGATCGCGGTTCCGCTCCCCGACAAATTGCAGGACGCAGTCCACGAGGTGTTCGATGATCTTGGGGCCGGCCACTTCGCCGGATTTGGTCACATGGGCGACTAAGAACACGGGGATGTCCGCGACCTTCGCCGTACGCATCAGTTCCCCGGTGCAGGTTCGAACCTGGGATATGCTGCCGGCGGCGGAATCGACGGAATCGGTGTACATGGTTTGGATCGAGTCGATCACGAGCAGGGCGGGGGACAGTTCGAGGGCGATCCTTGAGATGATCTCCATGTTCGTCTCCGAGAGGATATAGAGCGATTCCGGCAACTGCGCCGTCAGCCTGTCCGCGCGCAATCGTATCTGTTCCTCGGATTCCTCGCCGGTCACATAGAGTACCGATCCGCGTCGCGCGGCCAATTCGATGGCGGCCTGCAGGATCAGGGTGGACTTTCCGACGCCCGGCTCCCCCGTGATGAGGATCAGCGAGCCTTTGACGATGCCGCCGCCGAGCACGCGATTCAGCTCCTCGATGTTCGTGTCGAGCCTGTTCCGCTCCTCGGAATCGACATCGACGAGTTTGACGGCCGCCTCGCGTCCGGTCTTCCGCTTGTCGCCGCGCCCGGGCAAGGTTCTGCTTCGCGAATCCCCCGCGCCGCCCGTGACGCCCGCGATCCGTTCCTCGGAGAAGCTGTTCCAAGCGCCGCAGACGCATTGCCCCATCCATTTGGGGCTTTCGTAGCCGCATTCCGCGCAGACGAAGACGGTAGTCCCTTTTTTCAATGTAACATTCCCTCCTATCGCGACCGTTG
>JAISGB010000121.1 GCA_031263335.1 Eubacteriales Family XIII. Incertae Sedis bacterium | reverse complement strand
TGGGGCGCCCGATCGGGAGCCTCATCGCGGCCGCCGCGCTCGCGGCGGTGTCGCTCGCGACGGTCCTCGCCACGCAGGAATGGGGCGGCGTCGCGGTGCTCTTCGACGGTTGGTCCGCCCCCGGGGCGATCCTCCTCGCCGCCGAATGCGTGCTCGTGCACGTTGGCCTGAAGCGGAAGGTCCGCCCCGAGGCGCTGTAGGGTCGCACCTGTCAAAAACGCCGGATGCAAGATCGAAGATGTAGGCCGCCCTTTCCGGGGCGGCCTCGTCCATTCTTCTCTTTGATGTATTCATTTATGCCCGAAAGTGATGGATGGGGCGGGACGCCTGTTAAACCGCTCTCCCGCGCCGGTTCTTTCCACGCTTCCTCGCCATGAGCAGCGTTAGGCTCGCGATCAACAGCGCCAACGCCGCGATCCCCGCGCCCACAGCGGCCTTTTGCAGAAAGGAAAGCGGTGCGTTCTCATCTTCGATGGTCTCGAGGATGGTTGCGTCCTCCACCTCCGTCGCTCCCTCCGTCACTCCTTCCGTCGTCTCCGGCGCCTCTTGCGCGGGTTCGGCGGGCGTCACCGGCTCATAGGTTGCGACGATCACATACCCGTCCGGCCCGTCGATGGTCTCCTCTGTCGTGTAGGTCGAATTCCCGAGCCAGTAGTGCGTCTCGAGGTAGGTCTCGATGCCTCGGTAGACACAGGTGGCGGTATAGCTTTCCGGCAGTCCGTATTCGTCGCAACCGGCAAGCTCGAACTCCGCGCCGGCGAGCGTCAGCGCCGCCTTCGTTACGGCGTCCGGGCGTTCCGCCGACGATATTTCGAACGTGCGTTCCCGCGGCAGGGCCTCGACGTCATTTGTCGGCAACCCTCGTATCGTCGCTGTCCGGTCCGCGCGCGCCTCCTTTTGTACGCCCACAGGCGTGAGCGTCACGTTCCCGAGTCCTGCGACGCGGGACAGATCGTCCTGCGAGATGTTGCCGTCGATCCGCCATGTATAGGTGCGCGTGACGGGCAGGGTGCGCTCAAGGACGGGTTCCTCTTGCCCGACCAAGCGGTAGCCGCGTCCGAACAGGGACGTAAGCTCCGGGATGTCGGGCGTCTCGCCTTCGGCGAACCGATATTCAACGGTGATGGTTGCTCCCGCTTCCTCATCCGTGGGCGCGGCATACGTTTCCGGCGAACCGTCCGCAAGCAAGAAGGTTGCGCTTGCCGCGATCATGGATACGAGCAAAAGCGACCGCGCGGGCGCGGAGCGCGTCCGCTTTCGTACGGCATTCCGCGCCGGGCGTGTGCGGAAGGTTCTGATGAGCAGGACGATCATCGAGATCATCGAAAGGGTGCAGATAAGTATCCACAGACGCAATGCGGAGTCGTCGCCCGTCCGGACGGCATTGCCCACCTTGGATATGTTGTCGAAGAAGGTACTCTCGACCTGCGGCGCGGGTTCGACCGTCTCATAGGTGAACGTGGCGATCTCCCGCGTCACCACGGCGTCTTGGTCGCGGTCGCGCAGGGTGTAATCCCTTGCGATACGCGATGTCGCGGAGGATACGATGTCCTCTTCGTTCATCTCGCGGACCGCCGACACAAGGTAGGACACGGGGGCGAGTCCTTCGGCTTCGGCCGCGCCTTCGGCGTAGAAGGGCGTGGATTCGCGCGGCGTCCAGTCCACGGTGTTTCCCGATATGCCGCCCGTGTACTCCTTGACGCCCGTATACTCCGGCGGTTCCGCGCCGGGGATCGGGATCGTACGGGCGTTTTCTCCGGGATCCGCATCGCCTCCGGTGTTCCCGGCGTCCCCATCGGCGCCGCCGTCTTCCCCGTTGTCCAAGGCGCCGCCTCCGGATCCGCCCTGCGGGGCAAGCCCCGAATGGGCCGCGCTCGCCGGACGTCCGGCAAATGCGGCGGCTTCGGCGATCTCGTCGATCCCGTCGATCGGCTTGATCGGCTCAATCTTATCGGCATTATCCGAAGGAAGGTCGATCACGCCTTTGGATTCGTCTCTGTGTTCGTCATTCAGGGATCGGTCGGCGTAGTTCTTGCTCGTGAACCCGACGTCCACGCCGCCGTGTTCAAAGCGCAGGGCGGTGATGTATTCATCCTTGCCGAGGCCCAAGGCGCGGACGGGCAATCGGTGGCGTTCCGTCGTCGTCAGCCCTTCGGCCCAGAGCCTGTAGCCCGTGTTGGGATAGGCGGCCTTCATGTCCGGGTTTTCGGGGTTCGCGGGGTTCGTCCCCATGGCGCTTGCCGCCTCGTAGTCGATGTTGTCGTCCGTCCGGTTCGTCCTGTACCACACATTCATCAGGCCGTCCCGATCGCCCCATGTGATTGACGTCCACAACTCCTCGAGGCGGATCTGATCCAAAGCGACGGCCTCGAGCGGGTCGTCCACGACGTATTCTTCGGCAAAGACGGAGGATGTCGATCTGTAGTCTATATCGTAGCGGTAGGTTTCCTTGCCGATGTTGTCGATGCCCTCGTGGCCCGGGATGCTCCGGTATGCCGCGCTCGTGCGTTTGATGGTGTCCTTGTCCACTTCGCAGGAGATGAGGATCAATTTGTCCGTGCATGTCCCCGCCCATGCGAGATATTCCGTATCACTTCCGTCATACGCGAGATCGACGCTTGCCTCAAAATCCTTGTTGAGGTCGTAGCCTTCGGGGGCTTTCGTCTCGCGGACAACGTAGGTTCCGGGCGGCAGATCGGAGAAGATCGCCTTACCGTCCTCGCCGCTCGATGCCGTGCGGATGAACTCGCCGGGGGGCTTTTCTTCGTCCGGCTCTTCCGTCCCTTCGCCTTCGTTTGCTTCGTTCGCGTCCTCCTCATACTTGCCGCCCTCGCCCGCTTCCGTTTTGTATAAGGTGAACTCCGCGCCGGCGAGCGGCGTCCCGACGTATTCCTCCGTCTTTTCGATCTCGATGTTCAGCTTCTGCCGCACATTATAGATGTCGAAGTGCTTGAATACGAACGCCTTTTCGCCATCCTCGGGCGCAAGGGTGAAGTCCTCGTCCTCCAAGGGCAGATAGCCTTCGGGCGCGGCCTTTTCGTGCAATGTCCATTCGCCGAGGGGCAACTCCGCCCATGCCCTGCCGTCCGCGTCCGTCGTGAGCGTCGCGTGGATCGTCCCCGCCGTGCGGATGATCTCGCCGGAACCGTCCGGAGAGACGATGTCCTCCTTTGCGACGACCTCGAAGACGACGCCTTCCAATGGTCCGTCCTCATGGGGGTATTGCAGGTTCCCGTCCCCGTCGCGGTAGGGTTCTCCCGCCTTTTCGCCCATCTTTTCGATGCCGATCTTCCCGGTCTGCCGCTCGTTGTACTGCGTGACTTCGAGGATGTCGTCATCAAGCGCGTCCTCGCGGATCGGCGTCAGGTCGTCCATGTCGATGTACACGGGGCCGCTTGGGTTCTCGGTGTAGGACCCGTCCGTTTGGTGGCCCGGCTTGAGGACGCCCTCATAACCCGCGCGTACATAGCCTTCGGGCGCCGTCACCTCATCGAGGCGATAATGCCCGTAGGGCAGTTTCTCGGGCGTGATGAGCATCCCCGTTTCGTCCGTGGCAAAGGGGTTGTCCTCCGTGCCGTGCAGGACGGTCTGCGGATATGCCGTTTTCATCGTGACATACGCCCTTTTGTCGAGATCATAGATACGATATTTGGCTTGTTTGCCGAGCACGATGTTCCCCGACAGCGCGTCCTTCTTGACGACCTTGATGTAGAACTCGGCTAATTTGTCCTCAAAGATGCGCCACGGTTGGACTGTGCGGCTGTCCTCCGTGACGGTTACTAAGAAGGGCTTGATCGTCAGGTAGCCTTTGGGGGTCGTCGTCTCGACGACGACGTATTCGCCGTATGGCAATTCCGGGCTTGTCAGACGCCCGCTCTTGTCCGTGAACAGTTCGGGGAGACGCAGCCCGTCGATCGACGCGGTGGGTTCCCCGGAGAAGTCATAGCCGGAGAAATCCTTGTAGCCCCACGCGTCGCCGGCGGGCTTCAGGCTTCCGTCCTTCACCTTCGACAGCTCGCCGATGCGGTACACTTTGAAGCCCGCCTCGAGGAGGGAGACTTCCGTGTCCCCGGAGGCCGTGCCGATCTTGATCAGCTCAAATGCTTGCTTCTTGACTTGTTCGGTGACATTTTGACTTCTCGTCGTGACGTTCGCCGCGCCGTTGTGGGTCACATCGACGGGGTACGTCGTCCCGTCGAGCAGATAGCCTTCGGAGGGGGAGATCTCCTTCACGTAATACTTCATGGGGAAGAGCTTGCCGCCCTTGTCAAAGGTGAGCTTGCCGGTCGCGTCCGTCGTTTTCCGCTCGATCAATTGATTTATCGTATATACCGTCCCATCGGGATGGGTGCGCGTCTCGGCGGCGTACAGGCCGTATTCGGCGCCTCCGAGGCTTGCGTCGCCTTGGGGCGTTGCTTCGGTTGTGTTGCGGTCTTGCTTCTGTACGCTGATGCGGGCGTAGGTGGGTGTGTTGGCCGCCGTGAACGTGAAGTTTTGGCCTTGGCCCGTCAAGGAGAATGCGCGCGACCAGTTTGACAGATAGGAATAGGGCTTGCCTGTCTCGACGATGTTGAAATAGCCGCCGTTGGTTTCGGTGGCGAAGAGCGGTCCGGCGGTATAGACCTTTGCCGCCGCGTTCCATGTGACCGGGTGGACGGTGTTCGCGTAGGCGGCGCCATTCCATTCTTGGATGATAAAGTTTGCGCCGGAGAGGGGCTTGTTCGTTTCGTTGTCCTGTTTTGTGACGGTGATCTTGCCGTAGGGCAGGAGATCCGCTTCGGCCGTGGCTTCCGCGTCTGCCGGTTCACTCGGCGTCGTCATTTCTTGGGCGCCGCCGTTGTGCCAGAAATATACGGCGAACACTTTGTATTTGGCATCGATTTTGATATGGATGTTTCCCTGCACGTTCGCGGCTTCCGGCACGTACAGGAAGAAATCCGTACCGGAGGGTAGGGCGGCGGCGTTCAACGCGTTGCCGGCCGTGTCTCCTATGAAGTGTCCCGCCGGCGCGCCTGTGACATTTGCGGCAATGCCCGTCGAATCGGACACGCGGTAGGGGCCGTAGCGCACGCAGCCGCCGCCGAAGGCATAGGCCCTGTTCGTGACGGGCATCGAGATGCTTGCCGTGCTTGGGTTGAAACCCGACTGCGCCCGCGCGAACAATGCGGCTCCCGCGTCGATCACGACTTGGTAAGCCGCGTTGTAGTAGGTCGGGTGCAGATCCCCGAAGGAGAGGCCGCCCCGCATCGCCCATACGGCGAGCTGGGTGGCGCATCGCGCTTGGTCGGCCGTGAGGCCGTAGCCCTCTATGTTCGTCACGTTGGGGTATCCGTAGTAGAGGATGGCGGACAGGACGCTCTTTTCGCCGGCGGATGGCGCGTAGTCCGAATAGGGGTGGCC
>JAISGB010000083.1 GCA_031263335.1 Eubacteriales Family XIII. Incertae Sedis bacterium | reverse complement strand
CAGCCTCTTGCGCCGCCGCCTTGCCGAGTCCTGCGAAGCGGCCGGCGTCGGCCTGTTCATCCCGGCGCCGATCCTGTGTACGGACAATGCGGCCATGATCGCTTGCGCCGCCTATTACGACTTCAAGGCGGGAAGGGTATCCGGATTGGATCTGGACGCGAAGGCCAATCTCGCGCTGTGAAGCCCCTTTGAGAAACAATCCGGCCGCCTTATTTTTCGATTAAATTCACAATAAAGCAGAAAATCCAAACTATTTTAGCCGGAATCCTTTACAAAACGCAATAAAAGAGTTAAATTAAAACTGTTGTAATTGTCGCGCAGTTACGTAACGTGTCCGCAATCCGGACTTTGTTGCAAACAAGGGGGAAATTCACGTGATAGAACCGGACATCAAGCAGCTCGTCGAGCGGGCGATCCGAGGGGATGACGACGCCTTTGCCGAATTGTACCGCAGGAAATCTTGGGATATCTTCTGCTGTGCGAACAGGGTGATCGCGGACAGGGACGACGCGGAGGACGCGGCGCAGGAAGCCGTCCTCATCATGTATCAAAGCATCCGCCGGTTGCAACGGCCCGAGGCGTTTTACGCTTGGATGCACCGCATCATCGCCCGCCACTGTTTTCGCTTCCTCCGCTTGGAAGGCGAGGAAAAGGCGGACATCACCTTGCTCGACAACCTGTTGACGGAGGAGAGGTTCGAATTCCTTCCCGACGAATATCTGCAACGTAAGAATATACGGGACAAGCTTCTCACGATCATCGGGAGGCTGCCGCTCAAGAGGCGCGACGCCGTGATCCTGTACTATTACGACGATCTGTCCTATACTCAGATCGCGCGCGTGATGAACATCTCGATCAGCGCCGTATCGACGAGTCTCCTGCGGGCGCGGAACGACATCAGGAAGGAGTTGGAAAAAGAATCGGGAACGCAGACGGAAAATCCTTGCATTCCCGAGGGAAAGGCGATATAATCATGTTAACTTCATAGAGGAATCGCCGATACGTATTCAAATCGGTGTTTCCGAATCAAGAGATAGAGGCGCGAATGACAATAGGGAACGTTAGCCGGCGGGCGACGATCGTTTCCGAGGGGATTTCGCCGAATCGCGTCGGGAGGCGTTCCGGCACGATGGGATCGCGGAGAATATCCGCGGGACTGTCTACGTGAGTAGTTGCGCTATCCTGATTGTGTATTTTCTTACTCAGCAGGTGGTTATCTGCTGTTTTTTTACGGCGGAGCCTCCGCGAAAATCCCTCAATCATGCGATGGCCGAGAAAGGCAGGACATGGGTATTTTTGAGACGAGGGACAATACACTGTATTTTGACGGCGTGAGCACGACATGGCTCGCGGCCGAATTCGGGACGCCGCTCTACGTGTTTTCCAAAACGGAGATCGTGAAGCGCATCGCCGAGATCAAAAAAGAGTTCCTCTACAAACACAAAAATACCCGCGTCGCTTATGCGTCGAAGGCATTCCTCACGCTTGCCATGTGCCGCGTTGTGGAGGAACAGGGCTTGTCCTTGGACGTCGTGTCGGGCGGGGAACTGTACACCGCGATCCGGGCCGGCTTTCCGACGGAACGCATCGAGTTCCACGGCAACAACAAATCATACGCGGAACTTGAAATGGCCATCGAGTACGGCGTGGGGCATATCATCATCGACGCCTTTGACGAATTGTCCGTCATCGAAGAACTGTGCGAGCGATACGGAAAGACCGTCAAGGTTCTGTACCGCATTACGCCGGAGGTCGACGCGGACACGCACAGGCATATATCCACGGGCGGGAAGGGCTCGAAGTTCGGTTTCTCCATGGAGGAGTCGGTCATCTATCCCCTGCTGAAAGAGGCCATCGATTCCGAATACGTGACCTTGGCGGGCATCCACTTTCATGTCGGCTCGCAGCTCTTTGAGAACGCCGGCCACCTACAGGCGTTGAAGAAGGCGTTGGCGCTGTTCAAGGGGGTGCGGGATCGCTACGGTTATGAACTGCCTGAGATCAATGTGGGCGGCGGCTTCGGCATCGCCTATACCTCGGAGGACGAACGGAAGTCGTTCGGCTATTTTTTGGATCCCATCATGGAGGAGACGGAACGCTTCTGCCGCGCGAACGGCCTGACGCGACCGACCATCGTCACGGAACCGGGGCGCAGCATCGTCGGGGAGTCCGGCATCACCCTGTACACGGTGGGCAGCGTGAAGGAGATCGAGGGGGTGAGAACCTACGTCTCCGTTGACGGGGGCATGAGCGACAACATCCGCCCGGCTCTCTACGGCGCGAAATACGAGGGGATGATCGCGAACAAGGCGAACGCGATCCCGACGACGACCGTGACCGTCTGCGGGAAATGTTGCGAATCGGGCGACAAGCTGATCAAGGACGCCCTGTTCGTCGAAGCGCAAAGGGGCGACATCCTCGCCGTATTTTCCACGGGCGCCTACGGCTATTCCATGGCCAACAACTACAACAAGCAACCGATCCCCGCGGCGGTGATGGTGGAGGAAGGCAAAGCCCGCCTGATCGTCAAACGGCAGAGCTATTACGATCTCATAAGGAACGAGTTGTTGCCCGAACACGATGGGGCGCGGACCCTCGCTGTTGTTGCGGCCGTGTCGTAGCTCACATCGTCGCGAGATAAATCCGCAGTATCTCCTCTCCGCAGAGCAGGGCGACGCATATGCCTGCCGCGAGGCAGGGGCCGAACGCGAAATGGTCTTTGCGACCCTTCTTTCTCGTCGCCAGCACGATGACGCCGTACACGCCGCCCAAGAGCAGGGCGATGAAGAACGCGACCAACGCGTGTTGCCAACCGAGGAGGAAGCCGGCGGCGAACATCAGTTTGACGTCCCCCATGCCGAAGGCGCCGCTGATGATGAGGGAGATGAGAAACAGCGGCAGACTGATGACGAAAAGGCCGATGAAACGGGAGAGCAGACTCACGTCGGCTTGCACCCAAATAGCGGCGACGCCGCAGATCAGGATCGCGAGGTTCAGGGAGTCGGGGATCTCCTGTGTGTCCGCGTCGATGAGGGTGATGCACAGCAGACAGGAAAAGACCGCGAAGTACAGGATCGCGGCGGGCAACCCGAAGCCGATACAGAACAGAAGCAATGCCGCGCCGGCGAGGGTTTCAACGAGGAAATACCTCGGGGAGATCTTTGCCTTGCAGTAGCGGCACTTGCCGCCGAGGAAGAGGTAGCTGAACAGAGGGATCAAATCCTTGGGATACAGCCTGTGTTCACAGGCGGGGCAGAAGGAAAACCCCTTTGCGACATTGATCTTTCGCGGCAATCGATAGACGACGACATTGAGAAAGCTGCCGATTACGGCGCCGACGGCAAAGACGAAGAGACAGAGGCAGGCGTAGGCAACGTACAGCATCGTCAACGGATTTTTTCGGCGGAGAGCGTCCGCGTGATGACGTTTGCCATCTCGGATTTTGGAACGGTCTCCCCGTGGAGGATCTTCCTGTCTCTCAATCCGCGCAGACAGGATGGGATCGGCGTGCCGGTCGCCTCGTTCAGCGCGTCGATGGCCGCGAATCCGTCCCGCGTCTCCGGAAGGCCGATGCAGGAGGCCACGCGATCGGCGAACTTGTAGGCGCTGGCGGTGGACGCGACGACGGTCGGCGTATCGTCGCCGGTCTTTTCGCGATAATCCAAATAGACGCTGTACGCCACGGCCGTATGGGTGTCGATGAGATATCGCTCGTCGTCCCACAGGGTACGGATCGCCGCGCGGGCCGCCGCCATGCTCGCCGCGCCGCCGTAAAAGCACGCCATGTTGGCGCGGATCCGATCGTTTACGGTATAGCGTCCCGTCGTCTCGAGCGATCGCATATAGCCGGCGATCGCGCGCGAATCCTCGCCCGAAAGATGCCACAGCAGGCGCTCCAGATTGCCGGAGATCAGGATGTCCATCGAGGGCGAATCCGTCAGATAAAACTGCCGGTTCGCGTCGTAGACCCCCGTGTTTATAAAATCGGTGAGCGCCCGGTTCTCGTTGGACGCGCAGATGAGCTTTCGGATGGGCAACCCCATCTCCTTCGCGTAAAAAGCCGCGAGGATGTTCCCGAAATTCCCCGTGGGAACGACGACGTTGATCTCGTCCCCGGAGACGATTTTCCCCATATCGATCAATTGGATATAGGCGTAGACGTAGTAGGCGATCTGCGGGATCAGGCGTCCGATGTTGATGGAATTGGCCGACGACAGCCTGTAATCCCTGACGACCGGAAGCTCCGCGAACGCATTGTCGTTGAAGATGTCCTTGACGCCGCGTTGCGCGTCGTCGAAGTTCCCCTCGATCGCGAATACGTGCGCGTTGGCGCCGCGTTGCGTCACCATCTGCCGTTTCTGTATCTCGCTCACCCCGTTGGCCGGGTAGAACACGAAGATCTCCGTACCCGTGACATCGGCAAACCCTTCCAACGCGGCCTTCCCCGTGTCGCCGGACGTCGCGGTGAGGATGACGATCTTCTTGTCCTCCTTCTCCTTGCGCACGGATGTGATCAACAGGTAGGGGAGGATGGACAGCGCCATGTCCTTGAAGGCGGCCGTGCGGCCGTGATACAGCTCGAGGAACGAAGCCTTTTCCGCGGCGACGAGCGGGGCGATCTTCGGCGTGTCAAATTTTTCGTCGTAGGCGCCGTCCGTGCATCGGCGAAGCTCGGCGGCGTCGAAATCCGGCAGGAATCCCTCCATGACTTTGAACGCCAGATCCTTGTAGTCCGCGCCGATCATGTGCTCGAACCCCATATGCAGTTTGGGTATCTCCGTCGGCACGAACAGGCCCTTGTCCGCAGCGAGTCCGAGGATGATCGCCTGCGCGCTCCGTTTTTCGTCCCGATCCCCCCGGGTACTTATGTATTGCATAGATCCTCCTTTACAGAGCCCTCAAGGCGTCCACGATCCCGATCTTGGCCTCTGCGGTTTCTTCTCTGTTCTTGATGATTGCGGCGGGAATGCCCGCGACGACGGCGTTTTCCGGTACATCGTCGATGACGACGGCGCCCGCCGCGACGACGGCCCTCCTGCCGATGCGAACGCCTTCCAACACGACGGCGTTCGCGCCGATCAGCACATTGTCCTCCACGATCACCGGCTTCGCGCTCGGCGGTTCGATGACTCCGGCCAACACGGCTCCCGCGCCGACATGGCAGTTCTTGCCCACAGTGGCGCGACCGCCGAGTATCGCGCCCATGTCGATCATGGTTCCCGCGCCGATCTCGACGCCGATGTTGATGATCGCCCCCATCATGATGACGGCGTGGTCCCCGATGGACACGCGATCCCGTATGATGGCGCCCGGCTCTATGCGGGCGTTGATGTGTTTCAAGTCCAACAGGGGAATCGCGGAATTGCGCGTGCAATTCTCCACCGCAAAGTCCTCGATGTCCTGCGCGTTCCGCTCCAACACCGGGGCGATATCCGACCAATCCCCAAGGACGATCCGATCCGCGGCGCCGAACACCTTGCAACCGTCAAACGGGATGTCCCGCTTCGCTTTCAGATACACCTTGACGGGCGTTTGTTTCTTTGACTCACTGATAAACCGTATGATCTCCTGCGCTTCCATCCTCTCCCCTTTCACGGCAAGCCGCCCGATTCTCAAACCCCGGCGCCGTTTTCTTCCCCGGCATCCCGATGAAAATAATACGTCCCTTTCGCGACGCGCACGGAGGGACCCGCCATGGACACCGCTCCGTCGTCCGCGATCTCTATGGTCAGCGCGTCGCGTGAAAGCAGGACACGGACTTTCCGCTTCAATCTGCCTTCCAACGCCCCGATGACCGCGACGGCGCTCGCGCCCGTGCCGCAGGCCGCCGTCAATCCCGCGCCCCGTTCCCATGTCACGACCTCGACGTTTGATTCATCCACGATACGCGCCATGTTGACATTGGTCTTTTCGCGATAAAGGGGGTGCTCCGAAAGCGCCCGCGCGAAGCGGACGAGTTCCGTGTCTCCGTCCGGGCGGGAACCGTCCGACGCGGATCGGACCGGCGTCAAGATCGACGCGTCCGTCTCCGGAAATCCGTTCGCGTCCGTCCACACGACGGTGTGGACGGTACCCATGAATACGCTGCTCACCTCCGCGGTTCGGTCGGCCGCGTGTACCGCGCGGCGCAGAAAGGTCTCCCGCGCGGATTGCGCCGCGTCCGATAGAGCCTTCCGCGCCGCGCGATCGGAGGACGCGGTATTTGCCGCAACCGAAGACGCGTTCCGCGCGTCCGCCTCCGGGTAGTTTGCCGCGTCTTCCGCATCGACGCCCAAGGCCGCGAGCCGGAAATCCGGCCGTCCCATATTGATCTCGGCGCAAAACGGATCGCCGGAACGTATCCCTACCCGCATGTCCCCCGCGAGGGTGCGCACGATGTACGCGTCCCGCTCGGGCGGGACGATCCCCTCATCCCGGCAGTAGTGGGCGAAGCACCTTATCCCGTTGCCGCACATGGGCGCTTCGCTGCCGTCGCTGTTGAAGATCACCATCTCAAGCGGGTTTCGTTTGACGAGGATGAGGCCGTCGGCCCCGATGCCGGTATGCCTGTCACAGGCCGCCGTCGCCAGACGCGCGAGCGCCGCGTCATCATCGGCGGCGTCCCTTGCGTCGCGTCCGTCGATGATGACAAAGTCGTTCCCACACCCATGGTATTTTGAAAATGGAATTCTCCGCATAGGTAATTATAGCAT
The DNA here is from genome assembly GCA_031263335.1 of Eubacteriales Family XIII. Incertae Sedis bacterium. GTDB lineage: Bacteria > Bacillota > Clostridia > Peptostreptococcales > Anaerovoracaceae > JAISGB01. The sequence goes on along the minus strand of JAISGB010000083.1, from coordinate 2,049 downwards.
TTTCAAGCGGAAATAGGTAGATATTAATCCGTGGCGTCCCGCGTCAGTATTGTGATCTTGATATATCCCGTCCCTACGTTCCCCACCTTCGTCCCGACGCCGTTGAAGTTCGGCATGGAGGCGTTGCCCGCGATGGCGGCGGCATTGGAGAAGACATAGCCGGAATAATGTTTGGGTTGGCCGGAGGGCGCCCCGTCGGTCGCGGATATGACCGCATTGTAGCCGGAGAGGCCCGAGACGAAGGAGGAACCGCCGCCGCCGCTGCGGTCGTCGTCCCCGCTGCCGTCCGTATCCGCGCCGCCGCCGCCGAAATAGCCCGCGCCCCCCGCGCCGCCGTAGCCGCCGTTTGCGGCGGTGCCGTTGCCGCCGACGCCGAAGGCCCCGCGTTGCGATCCGGCGGCCGTCTGCGTGCCGCCGATGCCGCCGCCGCCGTACGAGCCGACGCCGTTTGCCCCGGTAGCCGCGCCGCCCGCGCCGCCCACGTTGCCAACCGCGCCGTAGGAGCCGCCGCCCGCCGCGACCATGATGCGGCTCCGCAGACCGTTCGCGTCGTTCCATGCGCCGCCGATGAGGCGCAGGTCCGTGGCGCCGCCCGAGCGGACGCCCGATCGGCCGGAGGCCGCGCCGCCGCTGAAGGCCGCCGCGTTGCCGCCCACATAGAGTTGGAAGGTATCGCCCTTTTTCAGCGCGATCTCGCCCTTCGTGTACGCGCCCAACCCGGAGGCGGGATTGGAGGACGCGCCCCACAGCTCGAAGCGGTAGAATCCGTCATGGGGCGCCGTATAGGTGTTCGGCGCGCCCGTATAGGTGTAGGTGTTGGGTTTCGGACTGCGGTAGCGAACATAGCGCACGGCCTCCACGGTCTTGCCGTGGCTGTTCTTGACCGTGTAGCGTACGCGATACAGGCCCGGGACCAAGGGGTTGATGTCGTCCGTCACGGTCACCTTGCTTGTCAGATCGCCGTCGTAGTAGTCCGTCGCCGTATAGCCCGCCTCCGTGTAGACCTCCCCGATGATCCGCCCCGTGACGGTATCCCCGTTCAGCGTGATCTGCGTCTCGTTCTTGTCGTACAGGGTGAAGCGCGCGTAGCCCGTGCGCGCGTTCCCCGTCATGTTGAACGGACCCGTTGGATCGGGGATCGACGCGTTGCCCGCGAGCATGGACATGTTGGAGAAGACCAAGCCCGAATAGTGATTGGGCGTACCCGTGTGGTTCGTGTTGTCGTAGTCTGCGACCGCGTTGACGCCCGTGAAGCCGGAGATGAAGGAGGAACCGCCGCCCCCGCTGCGGTCGTCGTCGCCGCTGCCGTCCGTATCCGCGCCGCCGCCGCCGTAATATCCGCCGCCGCCCGCGCCGCCGTAGCCGCCGCTTGCGGCGGTGCCGTTGCCGCCGACGCCGAAGGCGCCGCGTTGCGATCCGCCGGCCGTCTGCGTGCCGCCGATGCCGCCGCCGCCGTACGAACCGACGCCGTTCACCCCGGTGATTGCGCCGCCCGCGCCGCCTACGTTGCTTGCTGCGCCGTAGGAGCCTCCGCCCGCCGCGACCATGACGCGGCTCCGCAGACCGTCGGCGTCGTTCCACGCGGCGCCGATGAGGCGGATGTCCGTGGCGCCGCCCGAGCGGACGCCCGAGCGGCCCGATGCCGCGCTGCCGTTGAAGGCCGTCGTCCCCCCGCCCACATAGACCTCGAAGGGCTGTCCCTTGGTCAGGAATATCTCCCCCTTCGTATATGCGCCGTTGCCGGACGCGGGCGAGGACGCGGAACCCCACAGCTCCACGCGGTACATACCGGACGAGGGAGCCGTGAAAGTCTGCTTGGCGCCCGTATAGACGAAGTTCTGCACGACGGGCGCTACCGTCACCGTGCGCGTGACGGAGGTGGTGTATCCGATCGAGTTCTTATAGCTGTAGGTGATGATATGGGGACCGAGCTCGAACACGTCGAAGTTTTGGCCTGTCACGACCACGCCGCCCGTGACGTCCCCCTCGTAGTAATCCACCGCGCCGTAGCCCGGCTCCTTATAGGGAGTTCCGACATCGATGGACATC
>JAISGB010000041.1 GCA_031263335.1 Eubacteriales Family XIII. Incertae Sedis bacterium | reverse complement strand
GGTCACCGCGTCCGTATAGCCGATCTGCTTCAATAAGATCTGATTGTAGATCTTCGATATCTCGGAACTCGACGCGAGCGACATCTGCTCCGCGCGGGCGAGGGCGAAAGGCGTGTCCGACGCGGCGAAGGCGGACGGGGGACGGGAAAAGGACAGCCCCGAGGCCAAGAGCGCGGCGATCAGAAGGATCGGTATGCAGTTGAAACGCCTCCTCGCCCTCATTCGCCCACCTCCATCGAATACATGAAGAATTCCTGCTCGCGCGGGCCGCCGCAATAGAACGTGTAGAGGACGTCGTCCGATCGGTAGGCGTAGATATACAGCTCCGTGTTTCGATCATAACCGTCGACGCGGTAGACGCCGTCGAACAGGCCGGCGGTATCCATGGGGACCCTGCCAAGCCGGGACGTGTCGGGCAGGGCGTTCAGCGCGACCGCGTCGGATAGGATGCAGTAGGTATAGCCGGCATAATCCGGCTGTCCGAACAGGGCCGATATCTCCGATATCCGCGCGTAGGACTTGCCGGCGTTCGCAAAGACATCGCTCAATACGGTGACGCCCGTGATCTTGCTCTCGCCTTCCAGATCGTCCGCTCCGCTCGTCGTCGCGGCGATCACGTCGATCTCCTTCATGAAGATCGCAAACTCGGGATCGGCGGCGTAGATATTCTGTTGCCCGAGATACATCGCCGAGACATCCTCGGACGCCTTGCCCACGAATTCCTCGTAGGGGATATGATCCAAGACGAAATTGCCGTGATAGACCTCATTCGCCGAAGCGTTGTAAAGCGTACCCTCTCCGTTTTTCTTGCCGTTCAGGAACTCGCCCTCGTACCGCAGGGCGCCGGACGAAGCGTAGAGCTTGCCCTCGCCGCTCATCCTATTGTTGATGAACCCGCCCTCATATTTCAGGTTGCCGTTCGGGTAATACAGTTTGCCCATTCCGTTGTACATGTTCTCGTCAAACGCCCCTTCATAGACGACATCCCCGTCCCTGTCATACAGCCGTCCCTCGCCCTTCGCCATGCCCTTTTGGATCGCTCCCTCATAGGCGATGTAGCCGCCGCGCGCCTTGACGCGGCAGGAACCGTCGAAGAATCGGACGGCCAAGGAGTTGTAGCGGTAGACGGGCAGGGAAGCGTTGCCGGCGGACTTGCCCGTGACGGCAACGGGGGAGAACACGAGTACATAGAAAATGCTCACCACACCGATCGCGATCACGATGGCAAAGGCGAGACGCTTGCTGACGAGCCAACGCAGGACGGGATAATAGTCCCCCCTGCCGCGCGGCCTGACATCGAGCATCTTCGAGAAGAATTTGCGCAGGGAGACGGTGCCGTGCGTCTTCCACCACACGGGACTCACCAACACGCGCACCTTTGCGATAAGCGCGAGGAAGCGTACCTGTACCGCGCTCAGAAATGTGCCGAAAAACTCGCCCATCGCCTATATCCCCTCAAAACCCAACAACTGATGCCGCACCTTCGCATGATCCCCCTCGTCGAAGTACCGTTCGCAGGCGAAGGCGTACCAACGCGCGAGCCCATCGTGCGGATTGATCTTCAAGATGGAGGAAAACTCAACCATCGCGACATAGAACGCGTCGCGATAGAACAGGTCGATCGCGGCCTGGAACCGCTTATCGTAATTCAGACGGAGATCGCGCTCCCTGTCCGAAAGGCAATCGAGCATCTCATACAACCGATAATCGCGCGACTCATCCGCAAAGGTGATCTTGCCGATATGCCGCTTCGCATACGCGTCCGCAACGCCCGAGGAACCGTCCTCCGTCAGGCTGTCCAAATACTGCTCGGTGGCCGCCATGCGGATGCCGAGCTGCCTGAGCGGCGCGTTGCAACCGAAGAGGAAATTCAGTTCCGCCGAGGATATGAACGGGAAGGATTTTTTGTCCGTGCCCGCGATGCCGTAGAGGAAGTCCGTCTTGTGCAACAGCAGGAAGAAATCGGGCGCGGGAACGTCCGATTCGCCGCCGCTCATGCGATCGATCAGGTCGAGGCCGAAGCGGATCGCGTCGGCTTTCTTCGCGCCCAATCTGCGCGAGAACAGGATGGGCAACGATTCCAAGAATTCACCGGAGAGCAATGTCCCGCCGCGTTTGCCCGCAAACTCCAAGATGCGCGTAAAGCAACTGTTCACGAAGGTCATGAAACCGTGGCTGTCCATCTCGCGCATGACGGCGACGCGGTTTTCGACGGAGACGATGGCGATGCACTCGTCGATCTCCGCGATGTCGCCCGTGCAGATCTCCATGATACCCGCCCTGTCAAGCAACCGATCCGCATCCCTCGGCACGAAGCGCGCGTACGAATCGATCATGCGATCCGTCTCGTACCGCTTGATCGCGAGCGACACGCCCATCTCCGTCACGGCGCGGCTTATCTTTCCGAGATCGCCTTTCGCCGACACCATTCCGTCGACCGTGAAATCACCCTCGACGAAGCGCTCGATGCGCTTCGCCAGATCGCGCATGGGGCGAAGCGAGAATATCGTAAAGACGAAGGCGATGACGACGGCGCCGATCAGGGCGACGGCCCCGTAACAAAAGGCCGTGAAGGTAACGCTCGCCTGCACCTCCTCCGTCGCGAGATACTCGTGCGCCACATTGCCGGAGGCGGCGTCTA
>JAISGB010000279.1 GCA_031263335.1 Eubacteriales Family XIII. Incertae Sedis bacterium | reverse complement strand
TATCTGAAGACGTTGCTGATCAACTTCCATCCCATCAACATCATCGTGATCCTTGCCCTACCCGTCATCGCGGCGATGATGGTGTTTCGCTATTCGCATTCGCCCGGGGGGACGACCGTCGTTCACGCGCTGCCCGTGACTAAGGGGACGCTGTTCTTCAGCAATTGGGTCTCCGGACTCATCCTTGCGCTCTCTCCCATCGTTCTGAACGCGCTCTGCCTCTTGCCGTTCCTGCGACCGAGCTTCGCGCATTTCGGCGTAAGCCTCGTCGATATGAATGATTTTTTTTCCTCCGACCAAGCCGCGGATCCCAATTTCGGCGATCTGCTCCTCTGGTTCATATCCTCCGCCGTGATCATCCTGTTCATCTTCTCGATCGCGACGCTCGCGGGCGTCGTCACGGGCAATTCGACCCTGCATCTTCTCATCGCCGTCCTGCTGAATGTCATCGCCCCGGCCGTCTGTCTGCTTTTTTCGGCCTATGAGGAGGAATTTCTGTACGGTTTTTCGGCGTTGGGATCCCCGGATACCGCCGCCCTGTTGCACCCGTTCTCCCATGCGATGAACTCCGGCGGGCTGAGTCTTGCGTCGCCGATCGAAGTCCTGAATATCGTCATCTATATCTTGGCGGCGTTGGCCGTGAGCGCGGGCGCGTTCTTCCTGTATCGCGCGGCGAAGACGGAGCGGGCGGGCGAATCCATGACCTTTCGCAGCGCGACGTACGTCGTCGCTTTTCTCGTCACCTTTGTCGGGATGTCGGCCGGCGGCTTCCTTTTCTACGGCATGACGTATGAGGCGACGAGCGACCCGGCTATCGTCAACCTCTATGTCGGCGCCTTGGTCGGCTCGATCATCACGCTGATCATCGCCATGATGGTTCTGCGAAAGACGCCCAAGGTGTTCGACCTGCACACCCTGAAGGTCTTCGGTTGCTATGCCGTCGTCGGCGTCCTCTTTCTCGCGTTTACGACGACGGACATCACGGGCTTTGAAAAACGGACGCCCGATCCGGCGCAGATCGAAGCCGCCACCGTCACGATCGGGAACGCGAACCTCTTTCCGTATATGTGGAACAACGCCTTGGCGATCGGCGTCTCGGATCAGGCCGGCAAGGAGACGATCGTTGCGTTGCACCAAGACATCGTGAACATACCCGAGGAATACAGGGATACGAATTTGCCCGACGACAGCGTCTATGACGCGTCGAGTCCGGCGTTCGATCCGTACGCTTCCCTTTTGCCTTCGACGAGTCACGTGGGCTTCTCGTACGATCTGCGGAACAGATCCGGAATGCAACGCGAATACACGTTGCGGGACTTGTTCTTTTCGGCGGGCAGCAGCGAGGTTGAGCGATTCGTCGAATCGGACCTGTACAAGCGAAGCCTGTCGGTCGCCGGCATCGTTGGATACGAAAACCTGATGAGCATTCGGCCGGCCTTCTTGCCGAACGGGTATGACCCCATCGCGTCGGGCATCTCCGGCTATGAGGCGGCCGCGGATTTCGCGAAATGCTTGGATGCGGATTTCGCGGAATTGGGATATGAAGCGCTGACCGCGAACAACCGCGTGCGGTTGACGTTCAATATCGAATATCGCGTACCCAAGAACGAGCGACGCCGGTTCCCGCCGCGCGCGAATGAAGAAAACGAACGTTACAACGAAAACACCCTGATCTATGCCATCACGGACGACTACGCGCGATCGATCAAGTGGTTGAAGGACAAAGGCTATTACGAGGACATGGTCGCGGAGACAACGGAGTCGGAGGAGCAGTGGAAGGAGATGGTGAAAGAAGCCCGAGGCTGACGGATCGCGGCGTTGAGCAACAGGCGCTTTTCTTCTTTTCTTCCAATCATCGCATATCCTTCCTCTGTCGCAAGATGCGAAAAGTACCCCGAAAACATGAGATTCCGCATTTTGCTCCCGCAACCTCGGATTCCCGCAACACGTTTTCATGACATTTTAAAATAATTTCTTGACGCGCCTTTTTTTGTATGGTATAGTAATAGACTGCCGTAATAAGGTATTTTTGTGTCTTGACAAGGAGTGATGAATATGCCCCAACCCGTGAGAATCGGCAAAAAAACACGCATGAGCTACTCAAAAATACACGAAGTAGCAGAGATACCAAATCTGATCCAAATCCAAACAGAATCGTATGACTGGTTCGTAAATGAAGGCTTAAAAGAGGTCTTTTCGGATATTTCACCCATCAAAGATTACGCGGGCAACTTGATCTTGGAATTCCTTGACCATAAGTTGAACACGCCGGACGATCCGCCGAAGTACAATCAGGTGGAATGCAAGGAGCGGGACGCGACCTACGCCGCCCCCCTGAAGGTCATCGTGCGGCTGATCAATAAGGAAACGGGCGAACTGAAGCAGCAAGAGGTGTTCATGGGGGACTTCCCCCTCATGACGGACAAGGGTACGTTCATCTATAACGGCGCCGAACGGGTCGTGGTCACCCAACTTGTCCGTTCGCCGGGTCCGTATTTCGACGTCACGTTTGACAAGAACGGCAATCGACTTTTTACCGCGCAGATCATCCCGAACAGGGGCGCGTGGTTGGAGTATGAGACGGATTCCAACGAGATCATCAACGTGCGCGTGGATCGTACGCGAAAACTGCCCGTAACGACGCTCCTGCGCACTCTCGGCCTCGGAAGCGACGAGGAGATCCTCGACATGTTCGGTTCCGACGAACGGCTCATTAAGACGCTCGAGAAGGATCCCGCGGGGAACGCCGACGAGGGCGTCAAGGAGATATACAAGAAGCTCAGGCCCGGCGAGCCGCCCACGGTGGATAACGCGCGCGCCCTGCTCGAATCGCTTTTCTTCGAGGACAGACGATATGATCTGGCCAAGGTGGGGCGGTACAAGTACAACAAAAAATTGGGGCTTTCGAACAGATTGCCCGGACTCACCGTCGCCGAGGACGTGATCGATCCGTCCACGGGGGAGATCATCGTCGAAAAGGACGCCGTCGTCGATCGGGACGACGCCGTTCGTATCGAAAACGCGGGGGTTCTTTTTGTATATGTAAAAAGCGCGAACGGACTTGAACCCGATACCGTTTGCAAGGTGATAGGCAATCAATTTGTGGACGCGTCCGCCTATGTGGATTTTGACGTCAAGGAGTTGGGGCTGTCCGAGAAGGTGTCCTATACGGCCTTGAAGGACATCCTCGAAAACGGCGAGGGCGAGGCGTATTTGAAGGAAGCGTTCGTCGCCCGCAAAGGCGAGCTTTCCCCCAAGCACATTACGCCCGCCGACATCATCGCGTCGATAAGCTATATCCTGAACCTGCCTCACGGCGTCGGCAACACGGACGACATCGATCATCTGGGAAATCGGCGCGTCAAGACCGTGGGCGAGCTGTTGCAGAACCAGTTCCGCATCGGCTTGGCGCGTATGGAGCGCGTCGTCCGGGAGCGGATGACGATCCAAGACGTGGAGGTGACCACGCCGCAGGTTCTCATGAATATCCGCCCGGTAACGGCTGCCATCAAGGAATTCTTCGGCAGTTCGCAGCTCTCGCAGTTCATGGATCAGAACAATCCGCTCGCGGAGCTTACGCATAAACGACGACTTTCCGCATTGGGTCCCGGCGGACTTTCCCGGGAGCGCGCGGGTTTTGAGGTCAGGGACGTTCATCATTCCCATTATGGACGGATGTGTCCCATCGAGACGCCGGAGGGTCCCAACATCGGACTCATCGGATCCCTTACGACCTATGGACGGATCAACGAGTACGGATTCATCGAGACGCCCTACAGAAGGGTGGACAAGGCTACGAGCGTGGTAACCGAGCAGATCGATTATCTCACGGCCGACGACGAGGAGATGTTGATCATCGCGCAGGCCAACGAACCCTTGGACAGCAAGGGACGGTTCGTGAACAAACGGGTTACGTCGAGAGGCGCGGGCGGCGATATCGATCTCGTCCCGCGTGAGGAGATAGACTATATGGACGTCTCCCCGAAGCAGGTCGTGTCCGTGGCGACGGCCATGATCCCCTTCCTCGAAAACGACGACGCGAACCGGGCGCTCATGGGGTCCAACATGCAGAGGCAGGCCGTACCCCTGCTCGTCACGGACGCGCCCATCGTCGGGACAGGCATGGAATTCACCGCCGCGCGGGACAGCGGCGTGGTGGTGCTCGCGAAGAACGCCGGCGTGGTCGAATATGTCGACGCGGATACGATCAAGATCCGCAAGGAAAGAGCCGGCGACAAGTCCGATGCGGACAAACGGAAAGCCGAATTGGACAAGTTGCTCGCGCGAAACGCCAAATGGGAGACGGAACGGCGCGAGAAGGAGAAAGAGCGGAAGGATCTCGAGGATCGACTGAACGACACGAGCCGTTCAAAGAAGGAAACGGAACAGTTGCTCGCGGAAGCGGAGGAAACCGTCGCGAGATTTGCCGCCGCGAAAAAGGAAAAGACGAGCGTATTGATAGACGCTTCCCGCTTGGCGAATCTGCTCGAAGCGGCGGGCATGGATACGGTGTATCGATTGGCAGTGACCGCGGAGGATGAGCTGAGGGACGTCGACGGCGTCGGTGAAAAAAGCGTCAAGGAGATCCGACGGAAGTTGGAGACCGCGGGCTTTACGCCCGACGCGGCCGAGGTCGAGAAACAGGCGAAAAAGGACATCAAGATTCTGAAGAAGGAGATGGAGACATCCCGAATGCCGGAGACGGACGTCGCCGGCGCCGTCAAAAAGATCGAGAGCCTCGCAAAGCGCATCACTGCGCTCGACAAGAGTATCCGCGACGCGACGCCGGAGATCGAGGAGAAGCGGGAAGCCTTGGCGAAGGCGGGCGGCGACGATGAGACGGATGTCTACAATCTGCTCAAATTCAAGCGTTCCAACCAAGGTACCTGTGTCAACCAACGACCCATCGTCGTGAAAGGGGAACGCGTCGAAAAGGACGAGGTCATCGCCGACGGCCCCTCCACCGACAACGGCGAGGTGGCGCTCGGAAAGAATCTGCTCATCGGCTTTATGACGTGGGAAGGGTACAATTACGAGGACGCCATCATCCTGAATGAGCATCTCATCATGGACGATATCCTGACCTCCCTCCACATCGAGGAATACGAGGCCGAGGCGCGGGACACGAAGTTGGGGCCGGAGGAGATCACGAGGGATATTCCCAATGTGGGAGACGACGCGAGACGGGATCTGGATGAGGAGGGCATCGTGCGCATCGGCGCCGAGGTCACGTCCTACGACATCCTTGTGGGCAAGGTCACGCCCAAGGGCGAGACGGAACTGACCGCGGAGGAACGGCTCCTGCGCGCCATATTCGGAGAGAAGGCGCGCGAGGTGCGCGACACGTCCCTGAAGGTCCCCCACGGAGAGACCGGGATCGTTGTGGACATCAAGACGTTCAGTCGCGAGAACGGGGATGAATTGTCCCCGGGCGTCAACAAGCTCGTGCGGGTCTATGTGGCCACGAAACGGAAGATCAGCGTCGGGGACAAGATGGCGGGCAGACACGGCAACAAGGGCGTCATCTCGCGAATACTCCCCGAGGAGGACATGCCCTTCATGGAGGACGGCAGGCCGTTGCAGGTGATGCTCAATCCCTTGGGCGTCCCTTCCCGCATGAATGTAGGGCAGGTGCTCGAGGTCCATCTGGGCTTGGTCGCGCAACACAAGGGTTGGTATGTCAGTACGCCCGTATTCGACGGGGCGAACGAGAAGGACATCATCGGACTCTTGGATGAATGCGGCTATCCCAAGAGCGGGAAACTGCGGCTCAGAGACGGTCGGACGGGAGAGGAATTCGACAATCCGGTCACGGTGGGCTACATGTATATGTTGAAACTCCACCATTTGGTGGACGACAAGATTCACGCCAGAAGCACGGGGCCGTATTCCTTGGTCACACAGCAACCGCTCGGCGGAAAAGCGCAGTTCGGCGGCCAACGTTTCGGCGAGATGGAGGTATGGGCGTTGGAAGCTTACGGCGCGGCCTATACCCTCCAGGAGATACTTACCGTCAAATCCGACGACATCGTGGGTCGTGTCAAGACCTACGAAGCCATCGTAAAGGGCGAGAACATCCCCGAACCGGGCATTCCGGAATCGTTCAAGGTCCTCATCAAGGAGATGCAGAGTCTCGGACTCGACGTCAAGGTCTTGAGCGAGGAGAACGAGGAGATCGAATTAAAGGAATATGTGGATCTCGGTACGGCGTCGGGCTTGGAACGCATCATCTCTTCCGACAAACTGACATTGGACGACGAAGATTATTACAACCTCGACATGGGCGAGGATAAGGATAAGGACGCGGCGCGCGAAACGGCGCAAGATACGGAAGACTCGGAGATCGGCGATATCGGCGACGCGATCCTTGACGACGACGCGATCGACGCCGAGGCCGGAGACCTTTCACTCGCCTTGGGCCTCGATGAGGACGGCCCGGACGACGAGGCCGGACTCAAATCGATCGGGATTGACGAGGATGAACTCGATAAGGAATAACCGTGACCGCGGTGAAATGATGAGGAGAGGAGTGTGTCTTGAACAACAATGAACTGAACAATTTCGAGGCATTGCAGATCGGTTTGGCGTCAACCGAGAAGATATTGAGTTGGTCCAGAGGCATCGTGAAGAAGCCCGAGACGATCAACTACAGGACGCTCAAACCGGAGAAGGACGGGCTGTTCTGCGAACGTATATTCGGCCCCACGAAGGATTGGGAATGCCACTGCGGGAAATATAAGCGGATTCGCTTCAAGGGCATCGTCTGCGACCGTTGCGGCGTGGAGGTCACGAAGGCGAAAGTGCGCCGGGAGCGCATGGGACACATCG
>JAISGB010000267.1 GCA_031263335.1 Eubacteriales Family XIII. Incertae Sedis bacterium | reverse complement strand
CTTGGACAATGACTATATCGAAACGGAATGGTGGATCCTGAAGGAGTTCTTCGACAAGGGACTCATCTACGAAGGGCACAAGATCCTTCCGTACTGCCCGCGATGCGGGACCGGCTTGGCGAGCCACGAGGTCAGCCTCGGCTATAAGGAGGTCAATACCAATACGGTCACGGCCATGTTCAAGCGAAAGGACGAGGACGCCTACTTCCTCGCGTGGACGACGACGCCGTGGACCCTGCCGTCCAATGTGTCCTTGACCGTGGGCGCGGACATCGATTACGTGAAGGCCCGCGTACGCCCGGCGGAAGCGGGCGGCGCGGACGGAAAGATCGGCGCGATCGCGCGGGAGCACGGCGGAAAGGTCTTTTACGTCGCGGCGGCGCTCGCGGACAAGGTGTTGGGGAAAGGCAATTATGATGTGCTCGCTTCCTGTAAAGGCCGTGAACTCGAACGCGTCGAATACGACCGGATCATGCCGTTCATCGACGTTTTCGCGAACACGCCCGGCGGCAAGGCGTTCTATGTGACGGTCAACGATTACGTGACGGTCGAAGACGGCACGGGCATCGTACATACCGCGCCGGCATTCGGCGAGGACGACTATCAAACGGGACGAAAATACGGCCTGCCCGTACCCAATCCCGTGGATGAGGACGGGAAGTTCACCGCGACGCCGTGGGCCGGACGCTTCGTCATGGAGGATGGGTTGGACGCGGAGATCATCCGTTGGCTGAGCGCGGAAGGCAAGCTGTTCTCCCGTGAAAAGGTGGCGCACAACTATCCGTTCTGTTGGCGTTGCGACACGCCCCTCATCTATTACAGCAAACCGGGTTGGTACATCGAGATGACCAAGCTGAAAAACATATTGGTCGAGAGCAACAAGGCGGTGAACTGGTTTCCCGATTACGTCGGGGAGCGGCGATTCGGCAATTGGATCGAAAACGTCAACGATTGGGCCATCTCGCGCAGCAGGTATTGGGGTACGCCCATTCCCATCTGGAAATGCGAAGCCTGCGGCCACGCGATCTGCGTCGGTTCCCGCGCGGAACTGTCGGGGCGGGCGACGGAGCATATCCCCTCAGGGGAAAACGGTGCGCCGGACATCGAATTGCACAGGCCGGATGTGGACGAGATACATATCGAGTGCGAACAATGCGGCGGAATGATGAACCGCGTCCCCGAGGTGATGGACTGTTGGTTCGACAGCGGTTCCATGCCCTACGCGCAACAACACTGGCCCTTCGAGCACACGGATACGTTCGACGACGCGCTGTTTCCCGCGGATTTCATTTGCGAGGGGATCGATCAGACGCGGGGTTGGTTCTATTCCCTGTTGGCCATCTCGGCCTTCGTGAAGGGCCGCGCGCCGTACAGGAATGTATTGGTCAACGACCTGATCTTGGATAAAAACGGCAAGAAAATGTCCAAATCCAAGGGGAACACGGCGGATCCGTTCAAGCTGTTCGATCGCTACGGGGCGGACGCAACCCGTTGGTATCTGCTGTATACGTCGCCGGCTTGGTCCCCGACGAAATTCGACGAGGACGGGCTCAAGGAGATCGCGGGGAAATTTTTCGGCACGCTGAGAAACATCTATTACTTCTTCGCGCTCTACTCCAACCAAGACCGGATCGACCCCCGAACCTTTGATTTGGCCTATGAGTCAAGGCCGGAGCTTGACCGATGGATTCTCTCCAAGTACAACAGGTTGATAGGGGACTGCATCGCCGATATGGACGCCTACGATCATATGCGGGCGGTGCGCCGTATCCAGAACTTCACGGTGGAGGACCTCTCGAACTGGTACATCCGAAGGGCGAGAAGGCGGTTTTGGAGCGAGGGGCTGACGGAGGACAAGCAATCGGTGTACGCGACGACCTATGAGATCCTCGTGGGCGTCTCCAAGCTGGCGGCGCCCATGGCGCCCTTCATCACGGACGAGATATTCACGAAGCTGACCGGGGAGGAAAACGTGCATCTCTCCCTCTATCCGGAGGCGGACGCGGCCCGGATCGACGAAGCATTGGAAACGAAGATGGATCTGGCGCGGGATCTGGTGAAATTGGGCCGCAGCGTTCGTGAAAAGGAACGTATCAAGGTGCGGCAACCCCTGCCCGCCGCCTTGGTGGACGGCAAGTACGAGGACATCATCGGGGGCGTGACCGACCTCATCCGCGAGGAGCTGAACATCAAGGAGGTACTGTTCCGAAAGGACATCGGCGCGTATATGTCATACAACCTGAAGCCCGACTTCAAGGCGGCGGGACCGGTTTTGGGATCCCGCATGAAAGCCTTTGCGGCGGCGTTGGCCGGGACGGACGCGGCGGCGTTGATCCGGGCCTTGGACGCCGGGGACGGGGTTTTCCTTTCCCTGCGTACGGGATTGCTCGTCGCGGCGCCGGATGAGGCGAACGCGGATGATGCGGTGGAGGTCACAAGGGATATCGTGGATGTCCGCGCGAACGCGCAGGAGGGCTTTGCCGTCGCGATGGAAAACGGGCTGTTCGTGATCCTCGACACGACGGTGACGCCCCCGTTGGCGGCGGAAGGCTTGGCGCGCGAATTCGTCTCGAAGGTACAGCAGCTCCGCAAGCAGATCGGCCTTGAAATGATGGATCGGGTGCGCATCCGCTTCAGCGCCGACGCGGATGTCGTCGCGGCCGTCGAGGCGCATCGGGATTACATCATGAAGGAGACGTTGGCCGTATTGTTGAAGGACCTGTCCGGAGCGGGAGGCGAAACCCATGATCTGAACGGGCATAAGGCGACGATCCGCGTCGAAAAAGAGGTTTGACGGAATTATCATGAAATTCTATGGATATCCGGCTGTAATGAATGGAGGTACGCAATGATCAAGGTAGTCGCGAAGAATGTACTGAAGGACGGAACCAAGGATCGGGTATTGGAGCTCTTGGAGGAGATGATCGCAAAGACGAGGCAGGAAAACGGTTGCATCAAATATGAACTCTATGAGTCGACGGAAGATCCGAACACGCTCACGTTCATCGAGGAATGGGAGGACGCGGACAAGTTGGCGGCCCATATGAAGACCGAACATTTCCGGCGGATCATCCCTGCGGTCGGCGCGTTCAAGGCGCAGGACGATGCGGTCGACGTCTATACGCCGCTCAGATGATGAAATACAAGATCGCCCTCTGCCAGATATCCTCCTCCCCGGACAAGGGCGAGAACATGGAAAAGGCGCGGCGGTATGTCGAAAGCGCGGCGAAGGGCGGCGCCGGCGTGGTATGTCTGCCCGAGATGTGGAATTGCCCCTACGACAACGCGTGTTTTCGGCCCTACGCGGAGGATGAGGACGGGACTTCCGCGCGATTCTTGTCGGAGTTGGCGAAGACAAACGGCGTCTGCCTGATCGGCGGTTCCATACCCGAGTCGCAGGGCGATCTGCTGTACAACACCTCGTTCATATTCGGTCCGGACGGACGGCTCCTGAAGAAGCACCGGAAGGTGCATCTCTTCGATATAGACGTGAAAGGCGGTATCCGCTTCAAAGAATCGGACACCCTGTCCGCCGGCGATTCCCTGACGGTGGTGGATACGGAATTCGGCAGGATCGGCGTCGCCATATGCTACGACGTCCGCTTCCCGAAGATGTTTGCGGCGATGGCGCGTATGGGGGCGCATCTCATGGTGTTGCCCGCGGCCTTCAACATGACCACGGGGCCGGCGCATTGGGAACTCCTGTTGCGCGCCAGGGCCTTGGACAATCAGGTCTATGTGGCCGCCTGTTCCCCCGCGCGTGACACGGAGGCGAAATACCGCGCCTATGGGCATTCATGCGTCGTCAATCCGTGGGGAGAGCTGTGCGGCGCGGCGGCCGCCGAGGAAACCCTCGTGTTCGGCGACATCGATGTCGGCTATATGGAACGCGTCAGAAGCGAGTTGCCGATCGGGGTGCAAGCCAAGGAACACGTCTACCGCACGGACGACCCGAAAGAAACCGATTGACGCGCGGCGACCCCGCAGATCAGCACCCGTAGGGCTTCAACAGATTGAAATCCTGCACTTCGTTCGACAGCTCATCGAGGTCGGCGCTGAGACTGACGATGAAATCGATGTCATGTTGCTCGCTGATGACCTTGAGCCTCGCCAAAAATTCCGGAATGTCCTCCGTGTTCACATCGGCGTGCTTGAGGATGCTGTCGATGAAGATGGCGTCAATGTCATGATCGGAACTGATGATCCCGTAGAGAAATCCCACATATTCGTCGCTGTTTGTAATCTCATCGTAGTCCTGCATACATACGACCCGAATCTCGTGGATCAGGTCATACATCAAACGCTGATTCTTGTTGATAAAGACCACATGCCCGTCGCTGCGCTCCGCCCGGCTGTTCGCCAAGTCGATCATCATCTTTGTCTTGCCCGTGCCTTTATGCCCTACGATCAGATTCACCATATCGTTTCCCCTTCCTGAAATACAACTGCCGGACTCACCCGGATACGGACATCCTCTCACCTTCGATCCAAAAGACTCGTTATACATCATTATACAATAGAGATTATGTCCTTTCAATCCAATCCTGCGTTGTTTGGGGAAGCGCCGAAGCAATGTTCCGGCCCGACGCGGCGCCGGAAACGATCACGGCCCCGCCGTCCCGGCGTTGCGGCAACAGGCGCAACGGAGGCCGGTTTCGAGGAAGAGATCGAAGACGCGGACGCCGGGGATGGCGTCGCCGTTTGCGTCGAATACGCGGGCGCCGCGATCTGCGGCGACATCCACCCGGAATGCCGCGTCGTCGCGCCCTTCCCGTCCGCGCGCGCCGGGGGTCCTTTTGCGTCGAACCGCCTTGCCGCGCGCGTCCGCATCCGCGCCGTCGCGGCGACCTTCGGCCATGGGCGCGATTACGGAGAAGCGTTCCGGCGCCTCCGAAAATCCATTGCCCGTGTATTTCATGTAGGCTTCCTTGCGCGTCCATATTTTGAAAAAGCGTTCCTTGGCGGCGGACGCGTCTGCGGCGTCCCTGAGGTGGGATCGCTCGTCGGGCGAGAAGAAGCGCGCGGCGATCCGTTCAAAGCGCGCCCTGTCGTAGCCGCTGTGCCGGCCCGTCGCGGAGACATCCTCTATATCGAGGCCCACGGCCGCCGTGTGGAAGATCGCGGCCCAACATTGCCCGGAATGCGAGATGGAAAAACGCACCGAGGAGAGGGGCGGCGTGTCAAAAAACGGTTTTCCGTGCGCGCCGTACGCATACCGAAACGCCTCCGGTTTCTTCGGAACGAGGATGCCCTGCTCCTCCGCGTAGTCGAAAAGCACCTCGCGGAACAGGGCGCCCTTCGATTCCATCAGGGCGGCGTTCCCACGCGGCGCCTCCGCGGCGCCCGGATCGATCCCGGTTCTGCGCACATATAGGATCATGAGTCGATCCTGCCCGCCCTGAGCGCGTTCAATGTCGCGAGAAGGGCAACCCCCACGTCGGCAAACACGGCGCCCCACATGTTCGCGACGCCGACCGCCGCCAACGCCAATACCAACACCTTGACGCCCAAGGCGAAGACGATGTTTTCACTGACGATCTTCTTCGTCTTTTTGGCAATATCCAAGGCCGTCAACACCTTCGACGGTTCATCGTTCATGATGACGATGTCTGCGGCCTCTATCGCCGCGTCGGAACCGAGTCCGCCCATGGCGAAGCCCACGTCCGCGCGGGCGAGCGCCGGCGCGTCATTGATGCCGTCCCCGATGAAAACGGTCTTGCCCCGTTTCTTTTCGTCCGGCTCCGCAGCCGCCTTCCCCGCCAATACGGCCTCCAACGCCTCGACCTTCCGGTGCGGCAACAGGCCGGCCTCGAAGTCGTTCAACCCGAGTTCCGCCGCTATCTTCTCCGCTGTGGCGCGATTGTCGCCCGTAAACATCATCACATTCGAGATGCCGCGCAACCTGAGTCCGTCCACCGCGATCCGACTGTCGGCCTTGATCTCATCCGCGACGAGCAACATCCCCGCGTACTGTCCGTTCACCGCCACGCAGACGGACGTCCCCGCCGTCTCGATGGCGGGATAGGTCACGCCCTCCTCGTCCATCAGACGCGTGTTCCCCACGAGGACGGCGTCCGCTCCGATCGTCGCCTTGACGCCGAAGCCCGGCTTTTCGACAATATCGCCCGCCTCGTCCAAACGGATCGCCCCGCCCCCCTCACGGAATTTCTCGAGGATCGATACGGCGATGGGATGCGTCGAGGAGCTTTCCGCAGCCGCGGCAAGCCGCAGCACCCGTCCCTCCTCAAACCCCCCGCTCGCGAGGATCGCCGTCACGCGGAATTTCCCCGCGGTCAACGTCCCCGTCTTATCGAAGACGACCGTGTCCACCTTGTTCAGCGCTTCCAAATAGTTGCCGCCCTTGACGAGCACCCCCCGCGCGGACGCCGCGCCGATGCCGCCGAAAAAGCTGATGGGGATGGAGATAACGAGCGCGCACGGACAGGAGACGACCAAGAATACCAAGCCCCTGTAGACCCATTCGGCAAAGCTCCCCGCGCCGAACAGGGGCGGGAGGATCGCCAACGCGGCGGCGATCGCGACGACGGCCGGCGTGTAGTACCGCGCGAACACCGTTATGAAGTTCTCCGTCTTGGCCTTCTTCGTGCCGGCGTGTTCGACCAAGTCGATGATCTTGCTGGCCGTGGACTCCGCAAACAGCTTCGTGACG
>JAISGB010000226.1 GCA_031263335.1 Eubacteriales Family XIII. Incertae Sedis bacterium | reverse complement strand
CGACCAACCCAACGGCAAGGGCGTCTACACGGCGGCGGACGGCTCAAAGATTGACGGGGATTGGAAGGACGGCGTGAAGTCGGGATTTGCCATCAAGCGCTACCCCGACGGATCCTCCTATGTCGGCGAATGGTCGAACGATATGCCCAACGGCACAGGTACGTTCGGCAGCACGGCGGGTTGGGTATACACCGGCCGGTTCAAGGACGGCATCAAGCACGGCCAAGGCAAGATCGCCTATTCCGACGGGTCTGTCTATGACGGCGCGTGGGTCAACGACGTCAAACAAGGCGGAGGGAAACAGACCAACGCGGACGGTTCCGTTTACGACGGAAACTGGCAGAACAACAAGGAGAACGGGCAAGGCGTTTTGACAGGCGCGGACGGATTTAGGTATGAAGGCGCGTTTGCCAACGGCCTCCGGCAAGGCTCCGGCACGCTCACCTATGCGGACGGTTCCGTCTACACGGGCGCCTTCCGCGATAACAAAGAGGAGGGTTGGGGCAGGTTTGCTTCCGCCGAGGGTTGGGCCTATGACGGCGCGTGGGTCCGGGGCGTCCGGCAGGGCCAAGGGACATATACTTGGGCGAACGGCTCCGTCTATACGGGCGCGTTCGCGGGCAACAAGGAAAACGGCGTCGGCACGCATACCGATGTTGTGGGTTGGGTCTATGCCGGCGATTGGAAGGACGGCCTGAAGCACGGGCAGGGCAAGCTCACCCAAGCCGACAAATCCGTCTATGAGGGCGGTTGGCAATATGACAAAGAGCACGGCAAGGGCAAGCTGACGAGCGCCGAGGGTTGGAGCTATGACGGCGCTTGGGAAAGCGGCCTGCGCGCGGGGCAAGGCAAGTATACCTATGCCAATGGCTCGACCTATGAGGGCGCGTGGAAAAACAACAAGGAAAACGGCGCCGGCGTCCACATTGACGCTTCCGGTTGGACATATACGGGCGAATGGAAGGACGGGCTGAAACACGGCAAGGGCAAGATCGCATACAAAGACGCCTCATACTATGACGGCGACTGGCGCAACAACGTCAGGGAAGGGCAGGGGGAACAGACCTACTGCGATGCCCAAGGCAAATACTTCGGGAAATACGAGGGTTCGTTCGCCGCGGACAAGCGCAACGGGCAAGGCACATTTACCTACGCCAATGGGCATGTCCAAGCCGGCGCATGGAAGAACGACAACTTTATGGAGTGAGAAAGATGTGCTGTTGACTTCACCGTATCAGCTGGATGAAGTCCTGTGTCAAACGCGCCGTCAGTCCCCAGATGACGAATTCCTCCCCCGTGATCGCGTCGCGATAGGTGTAGATCGGCACCGTCGCCTCGCCCGTGCGCCACGAATAGCCCTCCTTGAAGTGAATCTTGTCGAGCGGAAAGTCCTTTGCGATCGAGGGGCGCAGTTCATTGATGTAGACATCCGGCTCGTTTTCGAGGAAGAACCGCAGGGGGACCTCGAATAAGCGCTTGACCTCCTGCGGGTTCGGCTTCGCGCGCGACAGCGCGTCGGCTTCGATCCGTCCGAGGAAGGCATACATGGTGAAATCGCTGTAGGTGACGATATAGTTCAGCGGGCCGATCAGCTCGACGGCGTTGGGTCGGATACAGAGTTCTTCACAGGTCTCTCGCGCCGCGCAGTCCCGAGGCGTCTCCCCTGCCTCGATCTTGCCGCCGGGAAAGCCGATCTCGCCCGGTTGGTGCCGGAGATTGTCGGAGCGTACCTCATAGAGGATGTTCAATTCTCCGTCGCGTTCCACGAGCGGAATGAGGACGGAGTAATAACGGTATTTGCCGATGGGTTTGGGCGTGAGATCGCACAGGGATTCGCGGATTTGCGCGAGGGAGGGGGACGACAGGGCGCGCTTGGCGGCCGCATCGCGATCATCGGGTCGTTCGGGCTTCTGCTTCATGAGGCGCTCCATTCACTGCGGGTGTCCCGAATCCAATCCGCGACCGCGTCGAACCCTTCGCCCGTCTTGGCGGACACCGCGATCACCGCGATGCCGGGATTCAACGCGCGCGCGCGCGCACACACGGCGTCGAGGTCAAAATCGAAGAGGCCCAAGCAATCGATCTTGTTGATCAGGAGCAGATCGGCCACGGAAAACATGAGGGGGTATTTGAGCGGTTTGTCGTCCCCCTCCGGCACACTCAGGATCATGATGTTCTTCGCCGCTCCCGTGTCGAACTCCGCGGGGCAGACGAGATTCCCCACGTTTTCGAGGATCACGAGATCGCAATCGGCCATCTCCGGGCTTTCGATCCCCTGCCTCGTCATCCCGGCGTCGAGATGACACATGCCGTCCGTGTGAATCTGGATAGCCCGGATGCCGGCGGCGGCCACGGCCTCCGCGTCCACGGCGGAGTCGATGTCGGCCTCCATGACGCCGATCCGCGTCTCGTCCCCGAGGCGTTCCGCGACGCGCAACACGGAAGACGTCTTGCCGGAGCCGGGCGACGACATCAGGTTGATGAGAAAGACGCCCCGTTCGCGCAATTCGTGCCGCAGCCCTTCCGCCTCGGCGTTGTTGTCCTCGTAGATGCTTTTTTTGATCTCCAATATTCTTACGTTGCCCATACCCATTTCCTTTTATTGTATCCTGTGCGGGACGCGCTTGGTTTTTTAGCTCTACCGTTTTGTACCTGTGTTGAGAATCAGCCCGACGCCTCACGCCGGGCAAGACGACCGGCGTCGGCTACGCTTTCTCGCTTGCTTCCCTCGCGTCCAACGCCTGTTTGATCGCCGCGAATTTCTCCTTTGTGATCGGGAAGCGGAACATGGCGATCGCCGCGAGGATCAACGCGATGCCCGGCACGACGGTGAGGCAGTCCAAGATCGCGTCCAAGGCTGCGGGACTCTGTTCTGCGGCGCCGGATTCGAACCCCCTGAATTGCAACCAAAACCCGAGTATCTGCATGCCGACGGCGGAGGCGATGGCCTCGGCGACGGGCAGGATGGATGTGATCGTCCCCGCCCGCTTGACGTGGTTCTCGTATTCGTCCACCTCGCATATATCGTAAAACGTAGCCGGTATCAGTTGCCAGTAGGCCGTGCTCGCCACGACAAAGATAAACAGGAAACAGATCAGTTGCGGCAGGTTCGAGATGCCGACGAAGCGCATGATCAGGACCAAACACCCGCAGACGCCCAAGCACACGACGAGCATCGTGCGCTTGTCAAACCGTTTCGCGAGTTTCAGCATGGGCGCGGCCAAGACGACGCCCGACAGCCCTGCCACGAGCATGATCCACGAGATGGTCGATCCGGAATAGCCCAACCGGAAGGTGAATACGTACATGCGGTCGGCGGCGACCAAGGTGTTTGCGATCAGGTAGGCGAATACGGCGTATACGAGCAATCGGAGCGGGCGCAGTTTCAGCGCCTGCAGGTAATCGATCGCCAAGGTTTTCAGGGAGAACCGCCCGAGCGGTTTCGTCTTGGCCGGCGGCTCTTCGCGTATGGCGGCGCCCGTAAACAGGATGCTGCCCGCAGAGACGGCGGCCAAGATGACGGTCGTAAGCAACCATGAGGCCCCCTCGTCCATGCCGGCGCCGCCGAATTTGTCCAAGACGGTCGTCGGCAATACGGTGCTGAAGAGGGCGCCGATGGCGTACATCACAAAGGAGAAGGTGCGGATGGTCGTGCGATCGTGATAGTCCGTCGCGATCTCCGCGCCCCACG
>JAISGB010000024.1 GCA_031263335.1 Eubacteriales Family XIII. Incertae Sedis bacterium | reverse complement strand
CCCCAATCATCGTGAAGATAGATGATATTCGCCTTGTAATACGATTGATAACGGGCAAAGATCTCCTCGTAAAAATCGCACAGCCTTTCGAGCAACGCGTGTACCGCCGGCTTCTGATCCTTGACGACAAGCGCGAGCGCCGCGTCCTCAAAGCTCATGAACGAAATCAATCGTTCAAACAATCCGTTCATAAACCACATGATCGTGGGGCGTTCCTCACTCAGGTATGCCCCATTGTCCTTCAAGCTCCCCGCCCAATCAAAACCGTCCGGATCCGGGAAGATGATATGCTTTTCCCATTCCTTGATATCCGGGAGCAACGGCGGGAGTCCGGGGCGGACCATGGAGCCTTGCACCTGCGGGACCCATTCCCAAACGGCGCCGAACAGATCGGGGCCTCCCGCTTCGCGATCGTTGTCGATCGTGTGTTTCTCCACGACAAATCCGCGCGCGATGTAATCGGGAATAATGCGGGGGCAAAACAGCAGGAACTCGGAGGTCACAGGCGTCCATAGGTTTTTCTTTTGAAAGGAACGCCTGTAATTTTCCATGGACGTGATGGGGGTATTGCGTCGCGCGACCGACCCGGGTTCGGTGAATATTTGAAACGCGCCGTCCGTTTTTAATTCATTTTGGACATCAATCATCACTTTCCCCTGTCTTTGCGGCTCACTTGAAATCGGCGTTGATGAATCAATCGATACTATGGTTGGAATTTCGCAAACAGCGTTCTGACGTCCGCCTCGGTCTCGAGCGATTTCATCGCTTGAAATATTTCGTCCGCCCGTTCGGTCAACCACGGCCTCGCCGCAAACTCCACACACTCATAGAAACGATGTTTGTGCTCCTCTTCCGTCATCGGGTATTCGGGCGTACCCGGCGGAACGTCGATGGAACCCTTGAGCACGCGCCCGTCCTTCAGTGTAATGATGAGATCGGACGAATAATGTTTGCGCGTATGCGTGATGGACTCATCCGATGTGACGACGACCCTGTCTTTGATGAAGTCCAACACTTGGGGATCCCGAATCGCGTCCGGCTCGAAATGGATCAGCCTTACCGGGGGCCGGATCAGGGCGTTCGCGACGCAATAGGCGACGCCGAACTGCGCGTCCACCTTCGGGTTTGCCCCAAGTTTGAACTCGCCGACGAGCTTATAGGTGAACGGAGGGACCAAGATCTCCGCCTGCTCGATCTCGTCGGCCGTAAAGCCATGTTGCTCCATCATATCCAACGCCAACTGAGTGTTGCCCTGCGTAAGGCCGCAGCTTGGATATTTTTTGAAATTGAGCCTTGTGACATGCCATTTCGTCCCGAGATCGGCCACCGTCTTTTCCGTGTCCGTCTTGTCCCGTCCGTAGAGATGGAAGTACCCATAGACGCCGTCCAAGAAGTTTTCGGGTCCCGTGACGCCGAGCCGCGCGAGCCGCGCGCACTCGATGCCCGTTTCCGAAACCCAGCCCTCGATGACGCGTACGGCCAAAGCGCCGTCCGCGTGGCTCTGAAAACTGCCGCCGCATCTGTTGAACGCCAACGCCAACGCGTTCATGATCTGATCCTCATTCAGTTTCAGCAACCATGAAGCCGCAGCAGCAGACGCAAAACCGGCTACGATGCCCGTCGGGTCAAATCCGTCGTATTCGTGTTCCTCCAGATTCAGACGGAGCGCGACCTCCGTTCCGACGGCGATCGCCGTGATAAAATCCTTGCCGTTGCACCCGCCAATCAGCTCCGCCGCCGCCAAGGAGGCGGGGATGCACGAGGCGCCGATGTGGGGACCCGGCGCGATATGGTCACAGATATCCCAAGCGCGCGCCATCGCGGCGTTCACAAACGCCGCCGTATGCGCGGGTATCTTTCCGCCATGAATCAGGACCGTCGATTCCTCTTTTCCGCCGAGTTCCTTGGACAAGGCCGCGATGGCCTCAATCCCGTCGGCGCGATTGCCGGCCATGGACGCCGCGTAGATCGCGACGACCTGCCGTTTGACCCCTTCTATGACGTCTTCGGGCAAATTCTCATAACGCGCTTCGAAAATAAACCTTGCCAATTGCTGTTCTTTTTTCATATCACCGATCATCCCTTTCCGATCTCTGTTCAGGCCATCATGCTTGAAATTTTTGGGTTAAACGTTATGTTTTTACATTGTAGGCTGTTTCCCCCGAGTATTCGGGACTCATGACTACGGAGAAGTGAAACACGGGACGCGTCACTTCAAGCAACCGCAGGGGATTGTGCCTCATACCGCCCGGGACAAAGATCAAGGAGGAACGCTCGATGCGATGCGTTTCCCCGTCGAGGTCGATCTCGATCACCGCGCCGAGATCGTACGGATCTTCGGGATCCGAACCAAAAAATCCGATCAACTCATCATAGTCGTGTACGTGTTCGGGAAACAGCGGGTCACGCGGCTGCGCTTTTTTCCACCACGCCGTATTCATCTGAAACGCGCCGGGGACTTCGTTGCCGTCGATCCAGAGGATCCGTTTGGCAAACTTTGTGTACATCTCCTTGATGTCCTCGCCGATGATCGGCGGCTCGTTCAGTTTCCGGATGATGTACTTCGCGGTTTTTTTCCCGGCGTCGGTCGTGTCTGTGTCCATCTTATTCAACCTCCAGATCGTTTTCGAGATAGGCAACGGCTTCTTTGGCCGTGACCGTATTGCCAAACACACGGTTAAATCCCATCTCTCGGTAGCGCCGTTCGACTTCGTCCCAGTGGTTCTCCAACTCCATGGAAGGCGCAATCGAGCCGCCCACATAGAGGAGGATGTCATTCAGGCCGGCTTCGACACATTTGTCCCGGAGTCCTTCGCAATCGATGAGGCCCATTCCGTAGGAGGAAGAGACAAGAATCGCGTCCGCATCGATTTCGACCGCCGCATTGATAAAAGCCTGTTGCGGGGTCATGCCGCCGAGATAAGCGACGGTGAAGCCGGCCTGCTTGAATGTGTGCATGAGCACCCACCCTCCGATGATGTGCGCGTCGTCGCCTATCGTACCGATGACCACGCTCCTGTTCGGTTTTCTGTTTCCCATGTTCGGGCTCTCCTTATTTCTGTATCACCGGCAGGCGCGAGGCGTATTGCAGATCCGCGACCACCATATCGAAGTCGAGCGGCCGGCCTTCCTTTTTCGCGCGGCCGCCGAGCTTTTCCTTGTGATATTCGATCACCTCTTTGGGGAGCGGCATATCGCCGACATCGTAGTAGCGCATGGCGTTTTCCGCGTCGCGCATGAGCAACACATTGCCGCGATTGTAAGTCCACGGCGAGATCATGGTCTGCACCCATCCCGCGTCCACGCCCAAGCAAAGGCCCAACGCGATATCCCCGTCGCCGGCCTCCAAGCATTTTTCCATCATTGCGCGGATCTCCAACTCGAGGATCCGCTCTTCCTCGTTCACCTCATCGCCGATCGGCAGACGCAGATCCGCCAAGAGCGTTTCGATCTCACGCGCCATCCGCACGGAAGCGCCCATGCCTTCCTTGCTCGGCGTCGCAAACGCTTCATCTTGGCATTTCAGCACCAAGGCCGTGCTGCCGCCGAGAATCCCTATGGTGACGGCGAGCGCCATCATGGAGCTGCATTCCTCCAACCTCGGCGGGAAGGCGCCTTGGAACATATTGTTGTTTTGGATGAACAGGACGTCCTTGTAGCCGAAGCGCGCGCAATACTCCTCGCACAGACGTTTTGTCACGCGCATCATCGCCGTATCCTGGATCAGGTTCATATTGATGCCAAATTCCAAATAGATCTGCTTCAATCCCTGTTCGGCGCCAAGCAAGGACTGCGCAACCATGATGAAAGACTTGAATCCACAACTGTCGTATCCGGTGAGATTGCACGAGATGTGCGGACTCTGCGGTACGCCGCGCTCATGATAGAGGGCGGCGAGACGCGTTTCATACTGATTGATGCGGATCTCCTCATCGAGACGGATATCCTTGCAGTGCGCCATGACCTCCTGGACGGAGCGGCAGTTGCACGCGTTCCAACCCGCCGCCAACGCTATCTCGGAGGCAAGCCGGCCGTCCTCGTCCGTCGAGTTCAACGACATGGGGGATTTGATTTCCCGCTTGATCCGCCGCGCTTCCGCAACGCCGTGGTTCACGATCGGCCAACCGTTGAGCATGGTTGCGCCTTCCTTTCGGCTGCGCTCGATCCCGACAGCCGCCATCTTGTAATTGTTTTTGCGCGTATAGGAATCGGAAAATATATTCCACAGGCCGTCCGGGAGGATGGGCGATTCGGACTCCACATAGCCCAAGCCGTTCAACATGAATTCCGTGAGCGCCTGCCCGAATTGCGGCTGAAACAGATGCCGGCCCTGTTCGTACGCCTCACGGACCTTGATGGCGTAATTGCGTCCCGCCCCGACGGAAAGCTCATGGGCGACGGCGATATTCTCGTCGAGATTCTCAATGTCCCGACTCGTTTCCCACTGAGACAACACCTCTTCTCTTCGAATCCGAAAAAACTCCTCATCGGTAAGGCGTTTGTTTCTGATGGCATATTCGGCCATATAGTCTCCTTTCAAGTTTTCCCATGAATCGATACCTTGTAATTGTAACAAACAATCCGCGAATTTAAACTTAGTAAAAAATCCCCCGATATAACGATCGCGTTATGGAAAACATGGGACGCGCGCATTTTGCGTTCGTATTCCGGATATGTTAATATATTGAATATGTATAACATCACGACACAACAAATAGAGGCTTTCCTTACGATTGCAAAGTACCTGAAGCTCTCCAAGGCGGCTGAAACCATGTATATATCACAGCCGGCGCTCAGCATGACCTTGCAACGCTTGGAGGAACGCATCGGGGTCCGCCTGTTTGTACGCAGCAATCAAGGACTCAGCCTGACAAAGGAAGGGGAGTATCTGTTCCGTATCCTCGATCCGTTGTACGCGAGCCTGAATGAGGCGATCACCGAGGCGCGTTCCATGTCGCGGCAACCGGCGCGGCATTTGCGTTTCACCTATACCTCGGTATACGATGTGGCGGAGATCTTCGAGGGAGCGAAGGACAGCATCCGTCGATTCGCGCGCGAATATCCGGATATCGTGCTGACCGAATCGATCGGCGAATACAGGGATGTCCGCAACGCGTTGGAGTACGGGCACACGGACATCGCGATCGTCTATGACTTTGTGTTGAGCCACATGAAGAACATCG
>JAISGB010000022.1 GCA_031263335.1 Eubacteriales Family XIII. Incertae Sedis bacterium | reverse complement strand
TCAATTCGCTTATCCCGGCGTCACTGCGGACGACACGCGTTTTGTTTTGACGGTTCAAGGCGGTGTGGGCGTCAACGTGCAATCGGAAAACCAAGAGGCCGCAAAGCTGTTTCTCGAATTCTGGTCCCTCCCCGAAGAGGGGAAAGTATTTACCGACGCCTCGACGCTCATCTCGGCCAATGAGGCTTCGACCGGTGAACTGAGCGGTACGTATACGGGATTGAGTCCGTTGTTCACGGGTGGGAAGGTGATACCCGACCCGACCGCGAGTTGGCCGAACACGTCGTTTAAGACCAATGCGGGTTCCAGCATTCAGGGACTCTTTACCGGCCAAAAGACGGTAGACCAGGTACTGGCCGATCTGGATACATATTTCGAGGCTGAATAACAATATGTAACTACTCAACGGTCACGCTACTTTTGCGTATTCCGGAACCCAACACCTGTTTTGTCTTCCTCACGTACTTCAAGTACGTTCCGGGGAGCCAAAACAGGTCTTGGAACCCGGACTCCATCAAAACTAACGCGACCGTTGAGTAGTTTTGATTGAACCTTTGATTAGTAACAATAACAAGATCGCAGAGAAAGGAGATGTATGATGCCGTAACGCATTATACAAGCTTATGGATGAATCAAGAACTGATCGACGCCATTGCGGAATTGGACGAAGAGAAAGCCCTGCGAATCATGAATCAAGCGCTCGCCGAGGGAACGCCTCCTTTGGAAATACTGAATGCCGGCCAAATCGCCATGTCTGTCGTGGGCGAGCGCTTTGAAAAACAGGAGTATTATCTGGCGGAACTCATGATGGCGGGGGAACTGCTCAAACAGATCTCCGACATCATCAAACCGAAGATGAACGCTTCCGAGGCCGAGGTCAACCCAAAAGGCCGGATCGTGATCGGCACGGTGCGGGGCGACGTCCATAACATCGGCAAGGATATCGTGGTTTTCATGCTGGAGATGAACGGCTACGATGTCTACGACCTTGGCGTCGACGTCCCCGAGGAGGCGTTTCTCAAGGCTGTTCGGGAAATAGATCCCGGGATGGTGTGCTTGAGCGGTCTGCTTACGACCATTTTTCCCGTGTTTCGTTCAACCATCGAAGCGCTCGAAAAGGCCGGGTTGCGCAACAGGGTGAAGATCGCGGTCGGCGGCGGCCAGGTCGATGAAAAGGTGAGGGAATATACGGGCGCGGACGGCTATGGTTCATTGGCCGTGACGGCGGTAACCCTCGCCAATCAATGGATGGGATGAGATGATCCTGTGAGTCCCATAAATTCAATTATACGGAACGGAAGGGGAGATCAATGTCGGAAGGTAAGCGCGCCGAAGATTTGCGGGAGCGGGAATCGTGCAAACTGCTGCGGGACGAAGTCGAGAAAAAGATGGGCAAGCCCCCGGAGGAATTATTTGAGGAACGAGAGAAACGATTGCGGGACGCCGTTGCGTTGAAAGCGCCGGATCGGGTGCCGGTTGTATTATTCAACGGTTATTTTCCTTTCAGATATACGGGGTTGTCCAATGCGGCGTCATTCTATGATCCTTCCGCTTATAAAAAGGCATTGATAAAAACCCTGCTCGATTTTCCCGCGGATTCTTTTTTCGCGGCCTATAAGCCCAACTCCGGCCGCGCTTTGGAGATCTTGGGCGACACGCAATACGCTTGGGCCGGCGGTCCGTATGACGACGACCGGGGGATACAGTTTCGTGAGCGGGAAATCATGGAGGCGGATGAATACGATCTGTTTATCACCGATCCCGGCGACTATATGTTGAGATACTATCTGCCGCGACGGTACAAGGCTTTGGCCCCGCTCGCGTCACTCCCTTCCCCTTCCGCCGCGTTTGGGACGGCCGGGGTGTTGTATTCGACGCTCGGTTACACGCCGGCAGTGATCGGCGCGTTTGACGCCTTGTCAAAGGCGGGAGAGGAACAGGCAAAATTTTACGATTGCAATGAAGAGGTCAGCAAGCTGTTGGGTATGCCGCAGTTCCTCGAACCGGGGTTTACGGGTCTCAACACGCCGCCGTTCCACCAGATCGTCGATTATTTGAGAGGGATGCACGGCATTGCGCTCGATATGTTCAAGCGACCCGAAAAACTGATCGCCGCCATGGAGCGGTTGATGGAATGGTCCTTGGCGCGGGCCGAAACCGCTCCGCCCGAAGCGTTCGGCAAGAGAAGGGTGATGGCCGGGGGGAACCATTTTTCGTCGGAGGAATTCATTTCCCGGAAGCATTTCGACACCTTTGTCTGGCCGACTTGGAAACGATGCCTGATCGGCTTGATCGACCGGGGCTTCGTCCCCCGTTGGCTGATGGAAGGAAAGAATGACGACCGTATGGATCCCTTCTTGGAGTTGCCGAAGGGGAAGGCGATCATACATTTTGAGAAGATCGATATGGCGCGCGCGAAAGAGATGTTGGCCGACCATATCTGCATCGCGGGAAATGTGCCCGCAAGCCTGTTGTGGGGAGGTTCCCCTCAAGAAGTCGAGGATTATTGCAAGGATCTGATTCGGGTTTGCGGGAAGAACGGAGGGTTTATCCTGACCTCCGGCGGCAGCATGGACGACGCCAAGCCGGAAAATCTCAAGGCGATGATCGACGCTGCGGAGAAATATGGACGATACAACTGATCGCGTACATGAATCAAGACAGTCGAACGTTATAATCCGATACACAAGGATCAACCGGAGGTCAAACGATGCGTAAATTGGGCGGGGCGAATGGGTTTATTGAAAAGCAGAACGATTATCTGTTGTTGGTTTATACCAATGAGGAGATCGCGGAGGACGGGCAATTCCAAGCGTGGTGGGATGCGTTTGACGATATCCGGGCGGTTTTCGGACTCAGCGAAGGCATCCGGTTGGTCGTCGATCCCGACCAACGCGCGGGACAGACGCCGAAATGGAAATATTTGGTCGCGCACGGGTTTTCGGGCGACGCGGAACGGATGAAGCGAGCGATTGCGCGACATGTTACGCAAGGCGACTCGGCGCTGTGGTTCTATAAGGCCATCGCCGAGCAGGTCGAGAAGCCGGGAAAGGCCGACGATGCCGACGAACATATATTTATGGCGCTCACCAATGTGAAACCGGGGCGGCTCGATGATTTTACGGAATGGTACAATACACATCACGTGCGGGATGTGGTTCGCGTGGAGTGCTATCGATCCGGCCGGCGTTTTCATATGGAAGCCGCCGGCGGAAGCGAAGCGCCGTGGGAATTCCTCGCCTTCTATCGGTTCGTGGGTCCCGCAGCCGAGATGCATGACATCCTCAGGCGGGAAATGTCAACAGGCAAGAACGTGATGTCGGACGCCTACGAAAGCGGCGACGGCGCATGGATATACAGACCCGTTTGATAAAGACAACGCAAAAGAACGCCCGACAAGCCGCCCGTTCCGTCCCGGATCGGGCGGTTCGCTTTGTGCGGTCTTGTCCGGCGCGCGAATGATTCCGGCATAAAATCCGCGCGCTTCGATGAGAAAAATGCATCATGACATGCGGATTACTTATTTTACACCGGACTCCCCGAAGTATATATTTCAATGTAAGGCGGTAAAGCGGTACGCGGCGGGAACGGGGCGGCGCCCGGTTTATTCGGCCATGGTATCCTGTCCTTGTGACTCGACGAGGGAGTGCGTAAATGTCTTTATTGGAGGAACTGGCTCAGGCTGTCGAATACGGGAAAACGGCGGATGTCGCCGCGCTGATCGAGCGGGGCGTCGCCGAGGGCGTCAGCGCGCAGGACATGCTTTCCAACGGCCTGATCCGGGGGATGAAGGGCTTGGGCGTCAAATTCAAGAACCATCAGGTCTTTGTCCCGGAGGTCCTCATCGCGGCGCGCACCTTGAAGAAGGGGAGCGAGACGCTGAAACATCTGCTGATCGACGAGAAGATAGAGCCGATCGGGAAGGCGGTCACGGCGACGGTGAAAGGGGATCTGCACGATGTCGGAAAGAACCTCGTCCGCATCATGTTGGAGGGCGTCGGATTCAAGGTAATAGACCTCGGCGTCGACGTCTCGACCGACGCGATCATCGATTCGATCCGCGTCCATACGCCCGACGTACTCGCTCTGTCGGCGTTGCTCAACACGACGCTCAACCAATTGGCAAATGTGATAAGGGATGTCGGCGATGCGGGGCTCCGCGGTCAAGTCAAGATCATGGTGGGCGGCGCGCCCGTGGATGAAGAATTTGCGAAGCGGATCGGCGCGGACGCGTATGCCGATAACGCCGTCGCCGCGGCCGAGGTCGCGAAGCAGTTATTGGAAACGGATCAAAAAGTCGGAGGTGCGAAAATTGTCAAAGAATCAGACGATGTATGAACTCAGGTTAAAGCGGTTTGAGGATGCGATTGCATTGAAGGAGCCGGATACGACGCCGGTTGCGCCTTGGGTGGACGGATTGCCGTACTTCCTCTACCCGGAACTCGGCGTCACGCACAAGACGGCTCTGTACGATCACGCGAAGGCGATGGAGGCCCATATCCGTTATCATCGGGAATTCGAGCCGGACGCAAACTGCACGAACAGCATGTTCCTGTGCGGGAAGGCCGCGGATTTTCTTGAGCCGACGATGATGGATTGGCCCGGACGCAAGGGTACGCCGTTGCCCGACGAGTCGATCTATCAGATGTTTGAGATCGAACATATGCGCGCCGACGAATACGATGAGTTGATCGGGGATTATTCGAAATTCATTCTCACGAAGTACCTCCCGCGCGCCTTCAAGGGGCTGAGGGGGATAGAGAACTTCCGGATCGATCCCTCCGTCTGCATCATGAACCTGCCGCTGACGCCGATCGCCGCGCCGGACGTCCAGGGCGCGCTCACGAAATTGATCGAGTACGGGCGAATACAGGCGCAGGCCGACGAGGTGTTCCTTAAATTCATCGGCGGGATGATCGACCTGGGCTTCCCTCCCATCTTTGCCGCCTACGGGGAGTCGCCCTTTGACGTCATCAGCGACTATTTCAGGGGTACGATGGGCATGCTCTACGACCAAGTCGAACGGCCGGAAAAGATCAAGGAAGCCTGCGCCTTTTTCGCGGACATCCAGATCGAAAAATATGTCGCCATGAAGGATGCGCCTCTGCCGGTGCGGCGCGTGTTTTTCCCGTTGCACAAGGGGATGGACGGTTTCATCAGCGACGAGCAGTACCGGGATCTGTACTGGGCGCCCTTCCACCGTATACTTGCGCGGTTGATCGATATGGGGTACACGCCGATCATCTATACCGAGGGTTCCTACGAGACGCGTTGCGCGTTCATCCGTGAAAAGTTGCTCGAATTCCCGCCGGGATCCTGCATGATCCATTTTGAGTCGGGGGATTTCGCGGCATTGAAAAAGATGTTCCAAGGGATCGCCTGCATCTTCGGCGGCGTACCGATGCAGATGTTGGAATATGCGGAGAAGGATAAGATCGTCGATCGCGTAAAATACCTGATCGACAACTGCGCGGCGGGCGGCGGGTATGTCCTCGACGCGAGCGGCGCAATCGAGATCGCGAAACGGGAGAACATAGAGGCGATGTTCGAGACGGCGCGGACGTACGGAAAGGCGAGGTGATCCCGGGCGAGGCGTCTAACCTTTGAGCAACAGCTTTTTGAATGTCGCAAAGGCGGGGTTTGTGTTGTCCCGATGCCACGCGGCCACGAGGCTCGGATTCCTGACCTGATCCGTGTCCAAGAATTTGATGCCGGGGACGAATCGAAAGATGCTTCTGGTGTCAAACATCGTGATGCCCAAACCCGATTGCACCAAGAGCGCGCTCGTGTACAGGGAAGGGGAGTAACGGATATTCGGTCGGAATCCGTGTTTCCTGAACCCTTCCAATATCAACGCGGAACTCATCTCCGAGACATTTGTGTCGACGCAGATAAAGGTCTCGTTTTCGAGTTCGCCCAAGCCGACGCGATCCTTCTCCGCGAGCGGATGGGTTCCGTGCATGGCGATGAGGTCCTTGGATTCCGCTATCGTCTTATACTCGATGTATCGCCTGTTTTCGACCTCGAAAAACAGCGTGAAGGCGATATCGAGACCTCCGTCGTAAAGGGACGAGATCAGTTCGTTCAGGTTCATGTAGCTCAGGACGAGCTCTACCTCCGAATAGTTCCTCTCAAAGTCCGTCAGCATGTTCGCGAAGATGTCGTCCACGCGCGCGCCGTCCAAGACGCCGATGGAGAGCCTGCCCGTCAGCGCGTGTTGCGCCGTGTTCGCGCGCTCGACGGACGTCTCGTAATGTTCGTGCAACTTGGAAAATTCGGAGTAGAGGACCTTGGCGGCGGGCGTCAATTTCAGCTCGTGGCCGATACGAATAAAAAGTTGGATGTTCAACTCCTTTTCGATCGACGTGATCTGCCTGCTCAGCGCGGGCTGCGTGATGTAGAGTTGATCGGCGGCCTTGGAGAAATTGAGGCAACGGGCCGCAGTGATGAAATATTTGATTTGCTGAAGATCCATTTTCACAACCCCGCTTACAAGCACAGGGGTTCGACTTCCCTATGCTTACCGACCGACAATTACTATTTTATCATTATTTGCGTGGACGGGCGCGTTTTCTATATGAGAATATTGCATCGCAGTATACAATGTCGGCATTGTACAGGCGCGTGAAGCGCCGATATATTAATAAAGTCAACGCAAGTCACAGTTGGGAGGTTTACTGTTTTGGATGCGCCGGTATTGTCGATTGAAGATCTCGCGAGTGCGTTCGGAAGCAACCGGGTATTGACGTCGGTGGGCTTCGAGCTCCGCGAACGTGAAACGCTCGGCGTGATCGGCCCGAACGGGGCGGGCAAGACGGTCATGCTCAATATCATCACGGGGATATTGAGTCCCGATCGGGGCAGGATCGTATTTCTGGGGCGGGACATTTCGCGAAAGAGCGTTGTGGATCGCGCGCGGATGGGGTTCGGACGCACCTTTCAGATCCCTCGGTCCTTTGAAAACATGACGGCCTATGAGAACAGTCTCGTGGGCGCGGTCTTCGGGGCCGGGCGGACGGAGAAGTCCGCCGGGACCGGGGTCTGCGAGATACTCGACCTGATCGGGCTGGGCGGGAAGAAGCTCGATCCTGCGGGCAAGCTCGGGCTCTTGGATCGCAAACGCCTCGAGATCGGCGTGGCGTTGGCCTCCAATCCGAGGGTGCTGTTGTTGGACGAGGTCGCCGGGGGCCTGACGGAATCCGAGATCACGGAGATCATGGGGATCGTGCGGCGCGTCAAGGATTCGGGCGTCAGCGTCATCTGGATCGAACATGTGATGCAGACCATGTTGCACGGTACGGATCGAGTCATGTTGCTCAATGAGGGTCGGAATGTGATCTGCGGTCTTCCCGAGGAAGTCATGTCCTCCGGTGAGGTGGAAGACGCCTATCTGGGTTCCGGCATTCACGCGAGAACCGAGAGAAGGGGGTAGGGCATGGACGAAGGCGTTCTGATGACGGTGGAAAACCTGAACGCCGGCTACGGGGATTTTCGGGCGCTGTATGACATATCGATGCGCTTCCCCAAGGGACTCATCGTCTCGATCATCGGCTCCAACGGCGCGGGAAAGACGACGTTGCTGAACGCGATCATGGGCGTGAACAAGCCGGTATCCGGCAAGGTGACATTTGAAGGAGAGGATATCACGGGCGTAAGGACGAGCAGCATCGTGGCGAAAGGCGTCACGATGTCGCCGGAGGGGAGCCATGTCTTTGAGGACATGAGCGTTCATGAGAATCTGCTGATGGGCGCCTATCTGACGCGTTCCAAGGAGAAACTGGGACGGATGCTTGAACGGTCTTACGAACTCTTTCCCGCCTTGAAAGAAAAATCGGGGCAGCTTGCAGACTTCCTTTCGGGGGGTCAGAGACAGATGCTCGCGATCGCACGGGCGCTGATGTCGGATCCGAAACTGCTTATATGCGACGAACTGTCGCTCGGCTTGGCGCCGGTCGTCGTGAATGATATCTACAACAGGATATTGGATGTGAACGGAGACGGCGTGACCGTCATCCTCGTTGAACAGGAGGTGCAGAGAAGCCTTTCGTTCTCGGATTACAGCTATGTGTTGGTGAAAGGGCGCGTTGTCATGGAGGGCGTTGCGAACGAACTGTCGGAAAAAGAGGTGAAGGATGCGTATTTCGGAATCAACAAGTACGCGTAGGGAGATGTTTCCGGGCGGGATGCGCGCGATGTCGGATCATTGGAGAATGATATGGAACTGTTCGTTCAGTCGGTAATATCGGGCGTCTTGCTCGGAGGGCTGTATGCGGCGATCGGCGTCGGGCTGTCCTTGGTCTTCGGGATCATGGGACTCACGAATATCGCGCACGGCAGCCTGATGATATTGGCCTCTTTCTTTGTGATGATCCTCTCTCAAGGGATCATGGGCAGCGTCATCCCCGCCCTGCTCGCAACGCTCGTGATCATGGCGATCATCGGCGCGGTGATGCAGGGAGCGCTGATCAACCGCGTTCTCGACAAGGGCGCCGAACCTGCTTTGCTCGTGACCTTCGGCTTCGCCATCATCATACAGAACGTGTTGCAGCTGATCTTTGGGGCGGATTACAAGTCCATCAAGAACCCGCTCGCGAGCGTCAACGTCATCGACACGAAATGGGCGATCGTCTCCGGGGAATATTTGGTCAATTTCCTCGTATCCGTCGCGGTGCTTCTGGCGCTTCACTTCCTGATCCGAAGGACAAAACTCGGACGATCGATCCGCGCCGCCGCGAGCAATGTCATAGCGGCGGAACTCATGGGCGTCAATACGAAACGCACCTATATATATGCCATGTGCATCGCGCTGATCACGGGGAGCGTGGGCGGTATGTTGGTCGGCCGGACATTCGGGTTCTATTCCTATTCCGGCATGTCCTATCTGATCATCGCTTTCGGCGTCGTCGTCATCGGAGGCATGGGGAGCATCTTGGGTACACTGCTCGGCGGCGTCATCCTGGGCGTTTCTCAGCTGTTGGGCGCGTATTTCTTCGGGCCGGGCGTTCAGGTCTTGGTCGGATATCTGACCCTGCTCGTCATCCTGACGCTCCGGCCGCGCGGGTTGCTGTCCAATATGACGAGGAAATAGGAGGAAAGAGATGCTTCAAACGCGTTCGTCGGATCACGCTCCCATGATCGCCCCGGGGCACAGGGTTTTCGGCATAAAGATCGGCTCGGCGGCGGTCGTCGTCATCGTCTTGGCCCTTCTGCCGCTCTACGCGTCCGAGTACGCGGTCAGTGTCGGCATACTCATCTTTCTGTACATGTCCCTCGGCCAGATGTGGAACCTGCTTGCCGGTTATTCCGGCTTGGTCTCCCTCGGCCAACAGATATTTGTCGGGATCGGCGGTTACACGCTTGCGATGGTGACGCAGGCCTATCAGCTGAGCATCGCGTTGAGTTTCTTCATTGCCGCCGGCATATCGGTTGTATTCGCCTTTATCGTCTCATTTCCGATTTTCAAGATGAGCGGCGTCTATTTCACGGTCGGGACGTGGATCGTCTCCGAGGCAATGCTCGTCTTTTTCCGCAACTGGGAATTTGTGAAATACGACGCGGGCTACAATATCACCGTGGCCTACAGGATATCGATGCCCGCGCTCTACCTCGGCTCCTTGGCCGTCGGCGTCGGATCCGTCGTCTTGGTTTTTCTCATCCTCCGATCAAAGTTGGGGCTCGCGCTCATGGCCATACGGGACAACGAGGGCGCGGCGGAGACGCGCGGCGTCCGGCTCTACAGGACGAAACTCGCCTGCTTCCTCATCTCGTCGGTCTATACCGCGATCACCGGTGTTGTTTTGTACTTAAATATCACATACGTCAAGCCCGGCGCGGCTTTTGGGATCGATTGGACGGTCTGCATGGTTTTTATCGCCGTCATCGGCGGGCTCGGCACGATCGAGGGGCCGATCATCGGCGCGGTGATCTATGTCATTTTACGGCAATATCTCTACAATTTCCCCGGAATCAGCATGATCATCCTCGGCGTTGTCGCGGTCGCCATCATCATGCTCGCGCCGGCGGGGATCATGGGCGTATTGCGGAATAAATTCGGTTTTACGTTTTTTTCTGTCGGACGGCAGTTGCCCGCCGGGTTTGGATCGATCCGCAAAAAAGCGGCCGGACGCCGGGGGCGCCCGTCTTGAAAAATGCGAACAGTCGTATCAATTGTATCAATCGGAGAAGGAGGTAAAAGGAGATGAAGAAGAAGGTATTGACGGCGGTGCTTTGTATCGCAATGATCTTCGCCATGGCGGCGTGCGGCGGAGGCGGCGGGGACAACGGCGGGGACGGGGATTCCGGGGCGGTATCGGCCCGGGATGAGATACTCATCGGGTTCGCGGCGCCGATGACGGGGCCTCTCGCGATCTTTATGGGGCCCACGTCTTGGGTCGAAGACCTTTGCCTTGCAGCGATCAACGACACGAACGGAGGGATATACGTCGAGGAGGCCGATGCGAAATTGCCTGTTCGCGTGATCTACGCGGACACCGAAAGCGATTCCAACAAGGCGATGGAAGTCGCCACAAAGTTGGCCACGGAGGACAAGGTCGATATCTTGGTCGGCGCTTGGACGCCCGTCGGGGCAAATCCGATCTCCGCAGTGGGCGAACGCTATGAGATTCCGACGTTTACGTTCGGCGCGCCGGAGGAATCATGGCTCGAGGGCGGACCCTATCATTGGGCGACGGGTATGCACTTCAACTATGATATGCTCTGCACGGACGTGATCAATATGTGGGACAAACTCGACACCAACAAAAAGGTCGGCTTTGTCTTTGATACGGATGTGGACGGGACGACCGGCCGGGAAATCTACACGGAGCTGCTCGACGGCACGGGTTACGAGATATTCGATCCCGGCGCGTACACGATCGGTTCCACGGATTTCACGGGCATGATCAGCAAGCTGAAGGACGCGAACTGCGACATCATCACCGCAGACATGATCACGCCCGACTTTGCGACATTCTGGAAACAATGCCATCAGTACGGCTATGTCCCCAAGGTGTGTACGATCAACAAGGGGATGCACTATGAAGCGGATGTGGAGCAATTAGACAACGATGGCGGCAACGGTATTACATTCTCATCCCTGTGGGATAAAAACTTCCCGTTTTCTTCCCCGCTCTTGGGTATGGAGTGCATCGAAATCGCGGACAAGTGGGAGTCGGAGAACGAAGGCTTCTATCCCTATTCGATCGGGTATGACGTCGCCATGTACGACATCATCTTTGACGTGCTGAACAGGGCGCAGACGCTCGATAAGGACGCCGTGCTTGGCGCCATTCTCGACACCGATATCGACACGGTGTTCGGCAATCTCACATTCAACGAAAACCAATGCGCCGAGGTGCCCGCGATCGGGACGCAATGGCTGCCCGGTGAAAAGTTCGCGTTCGAAAAGAAGGTCGTCGCTTCGGAAACCTTCCCGGCGATACCCTCCTTCGATCCGATCATCATCCCCGCAACCACGCAAAACTGACGGCAAAAACAACGACCGAGGGGAGCCGATATCCGGCAGGACAGGGCGCATTGCTTTGCGCCCTGTTTTATGGAGGGGCGCCATGGGTTGCGGCGCCGGATCGCGAAACGAAACCGGCGATCGGGGTCCGGAAAACATCCGTTCCCGTCGCGCGCGGTCGCCCGCTTCCCCGCGACAAAAACTGCGCAAAATGTAGGAAACGGACGCGCGCGCGGAGCCTCGATTCGCGCGGAATGTAGGAAGGAATTTCCGCGCGGCGACGCGACCGAAAAACAGTGGATCATAACCGGATAAAACTGTTGACGGGTCGAATGAAATGTGATATGACATAACAAGATGATTCGTGCTGATGAGGTGTATCGTTTTAAAAGGAGGGTATTATGACAATTTTCGAAGAATTATCCGAAGCCATTCAGGAAGGGGACGCGGAGCGCGTTGCGGAACTCGTCGGTCGCGCCATAGACGAAGGGATACAGGCGCAGGATATTCTTGACAAGGGCTTGCTCGACGGCATGAACAAGTTGGGCGTGAAGTTCAAGAACAACGAGGTCTTTGTACCCGAGGTGATCATCGCGGCGCGCGCGCTCAACAGCGGCACCACCTTGCTCAAGGCGAAGTTGGTCGAAGAGGGCGTCAAACCGATCGGCAAGGTTGTGATCGCCACGGTGGCGGGCGACCTCCACGACATCGGGAAAAACTTGGTCAAACTCATGTTCGAAGGAGCGGGCTTCGCCGTGATCGATCTGGGCGTGGACGTGTCTGCCGAAAAGATCGTGGACGCCGTAAAGGAAAACGACCCGGACATCGTCGCGCTCTCCGCGTTGCTTACCACCACGATGATCCAGCAGGGCAATGTGATCACCGCGCTTCAAGAAGCCGGCATCCGCGACAAGGTGAAGGTGATGGTCGGCGGGGCGCCGGTCACGGAGGACTTCGCGAACAGCATCGGCGCGGATAAGTACACTTCCGACGCGGCGACCGCCGCCGAAGAGGCAAAGGCGTTCTTCGCCGTATAGCGCGAGCGCGGAAAGGTTGGAGAAAATGGCTTATCAAACGGATAACACAATCGAAAAAAGGGAAAAACGGATGGCCGACGTGATCGCGCTCAAGGAACCGGATCGCGTGCCTTTCGTCCCTAAATTTTCCGGCGGCATACTTCAGATCGGCGGCGTCTCCCAGTATGAGGCCGCGATAGATCACAGGAACATTCGAGCGCCCTTGGCGAAGTATCTGGCGCGGTATGAATTGGATACGTTTTTCCCGCCGGCCTTCTATCCGATCAACGCGATGGAGGTACTCGGTACGGAATATATCCGATGGCCCGGGCAGACCCATGGACTCGATCTGAACATGGGCCACCAGATCGTCGACAAAGTCTTCGTCAACGAGGATCAGTATGACGCTTTCCTCGCGGACCCTTCCCGCTATCTTATGCAGAACGTTTGGGCGCAGAGGCACAAGAAGCTCCGCGCCCTGTCAAAGATCTCCTTCCACGATGTCTATGAACTGAGCCACTACGCGAGCATGGCGGCCTTTGCCGATCCCGAGGTGCGCGAGGCTTTGTTGACGCTCATGTTTGCGGGCGAGGAAGCCTCGAAGTGGTTGCAATACACCGCCGAATACCAGACGGTGGCGGCCGAGTATCAGACGCCGGTCGGGGCGACCGGCGGGACGACGATCCCCTACGACCGATTTGCGGACGGTCTGCGCGGCTTCGTCAACCTGCCCATTGACGTGTTGACGATACCGGACAAGGTCGAGAAAGCGCTTGAGCTGATGGAGATGTACTCCAATGAGACCATCGACTTCTTCGCTTCCATCGGCACCAAGACCTTCTTCATCCCCCTGCACGGGGGCATCGACAACTTCATGGACAACAATACATACAGGAAATTCTATTGGCCGGGGCTGCAGCGCATGATCGAGCGGTTGG
>JAISGB010000011.1 GCA_031263335.1 Eubacteriales Family XIII. Incertae Sedis bacterium | reverse complement strand
TCGTGTAGGATGTGAAATACGGATGAAGGTGGGCGCGATAGGCGCTTCCTTCGAGATACGCCTTGATCTGCTGATAGAGCAATATCCCTTCCAAGGTGGGCGGCCGGCCCACGCCGATGGTGATCAATCCGTCCTCGGCCCAATCCCAGGACACTTCCCCGTCGCTCATGGCGCCGATCCAACAATCGGCCGTCCCGCGTCCCGCGTCGCCCAAGGCGGCGATGACGCCTTCCGTCCATAGGTCGCCGTGAATGTATACACCGTCAAACCCCGTCTTTCCGACCGCGCGCAGGGCTTCCTCGAAGGCTTCCCGCGCCTCCTCCGATGAGGCGCCGCCCGAAGCCCAAAACACGATCTCCACCGCTTGGGTACCGTCCAATCTCGATACGGAAGGCTTCTCCGCAGCGATGCGTTCCGCCGTATAACCGCCGAGGCTCAGTCCCGCGTCCTCGTAGGCTTTCAGGAAACCGAATACCTGCGCCGTCGCGTCGGCTTGATTCGACGCGCCCTCGACGTTGATCACCTTCCGCACACCCCGCGCGAGCGCGTCTTGGCCGGCCAAATAGCCGCCGGACACGCAATCATAGGCGGTGGAACCTGCGGAATCCCGCGCGTTGGGCGCGGAGGAAAAATCGCGGACGGCGCCGAAATAAGGGACGCCCGCCGCCTTGCATCTTTCGATGCACGCGATCGTCGCCTCCGGGCTGTTCCCGACCGCGACGATCGCCTTGCAACCGCTCGAGATGAAATCGTCTATCGCCGCGATCTGCCCCTCATCCGTCTCCGTCCCGCCCTCGAATTCGATCACGGGGTTCGTGTCCCGATCGTCCGCAAAGGTCCGCTCGAGGACATCCTTGACCCGTTGCGCGTACGAATCATCCGACGCGGCATAGAACCCGATCCGCGCGGCGTCCGCGTCGCCGGCAGCGCCGTCCTTCGATCCGGCGCCCGATCCGCCGCAGGCGGAAACCGTTGCGACAAAGAGGATGAGAAGCGCAAGTAGGAAGGCGGATGGAAATCTCCTGCGTGACATCCCCGCTCAACCCTCCAAGACGACGCCGTCCTCGTCCACGAGCAGGGACGAGGAATCGGATCGCGCGCCCGAATTCGCGCCGGCGCCTTGATTTCCCGCGTCCGGCGCGTCCGCGTCCCTCTTCACCTTGATCTTATCCAAGACCATCCGCTCTATCCGATCGGCGATGTCCGGGTTTTCCTTGAACCAAGCCTTGACATTTTCACGTCCCTGGCCGATGCGATTGCCCTCGAAACTGTACCAAGATCCGGCCTTCTCTATGATCTTCTCTGCCGCGGCGCAGTCGATCAGGTCGCCCGCCTTCGAGATGCCCTCCCCGAACATGATGTCAAATTCGGCCTGCTTGAAAGGCGGCGCGACCTTGTTCTTCACGATCTTCGCCCGCGTCCTGTTGCCCAACATCTGATCGCCGGACTTGATGGATTCCGTTCTGCGTATGTCGATGCGCATGGACGAATAGAACTTCAAGGCCCTCCCGCCGGTCGTGACCTCGGGATTGCCGTAGATGACGCCCACCTTCTCACGCAGTTGGTTGATGAAGATGGCGCAGGTGTTGGACTTGTTGATGGCGCCGGCCAACTTCCTGAGCGCCTGCGACATGAGGCGGGCATGCAGTCCCACATGGGAATCCCCCATCTCGCCCTGTATCTCGGCCCTCGGCACCAAGGCGGCCACCGAATCCACGATCACCACGTCGATGGCGCCGCTGCGCACGAGCATCTCGCATATCTCGAGCGCCTGTTCACCCGTATCGGGCTGCGATACGAGCAGTTCGTCGATGTTGACGCCCAAACGCGCGGCATAGTCCGGATCCAAGGCGTGCTCGGCGTCGATGAAGGCGGCCTTGCCGCCCAATTTCTGGGCTTCCGCGATGATATGCAATGTGAGGGTGGTCTTGCCCGAGGACTCGGGTCCGAATATCTCCACGATCCGGCCGCGCGGTATCCCGCCGATGCCCGTCGCGATATCCAGACTGACGGATCCCGTCGGTATGGCTTCGATATTGGAAATCGCGCCCTCGTCGCCCAAGCGCATGATCGCTCCCTTGCCGAACGCCTTATGTATCTGCGCCAACGCCTCATTCAGCGCCCGTTCCTTTTCATCCTTGTTGATCGCCAATTTCATCGCCTCCGTTCCCGTTGCCGGCCTTAGTTCCTTACCGCAAACATGTGTTCTTCAATCATCATACAATCTTCCGCCGCAAAGGTCAAGAAGATTTTCCCCCGCCTCCGTATTGTAACACAGAAAAAAGTATTTGTAAATATTTTCCATAACCTTTTTTCCGCCCACCTTTTTCGAGATCCGATTTCAAAGTTAAACCGGAACGATTCAACGGTCGCGATAGTTTTGATGGAGTCCGGGTTCCAAAGCGTGGCCGTTGAATCGTTATCCTTCCAAGAAATGGTTTACTTCACTCATCATCTCCAACACAAACACATGCCTGTTGCGATTCCGTCCCCGATCGCGCGTCACGATCCGTTTCGTTCGTTCGCCGCGCGCGCCGGAGACGCAGATCCACGCCATGCCCGCGGGTTTCTCGTCGCTGCCGCCCCCCGGCCCCGCGACGCCGGTGACGGAGACCCCGATGTCGACGCCGGCCCGGAGCCGCGCCCCGATCGCCATGGAGACGGCCACCTCTTCGCTGACCGCGCCGCAGGCCTTGATGAGATCCGCGGGTACGCCGAGCGCGTCCGTCTTGGACGCGTCGCTGTAGACGACATAGCCTCGATCGAAGGATTTCGACACGCCGGGGACGGCGATCAAGCCGGCCGCGAACAATCCGCCCGTACAGGATTCGGCGGCGGCGACGGTGAGGCCGCGTCCCATCAATTTCGCGGCGACGACGGCGGCCAAGTCCTCGTCCTCGTCGCTGTAGAGGAATTC
>JAISGB010000249.1 GCA_031263335.1 Eubacteriales Family XIII. Incertae Sedis bacterium | reverse complement strand
GTTGATGGAACCGGAGAGCACCCGGTCGCCCTCGCCCACGTCCACGGGCAGGGATTCACCGGTCAGCGCCTTCATATCCAAGGAACTGCCCCCCGAGACGACCACGCCGTCAAGCGGCGCCTTATCCCCGGGTCGCAGGAGGACGACGTCGCCCACAGCCACGCGTTCGGCGGGTATCTCCCGTATCTCGCCGTCCACCAAGATGTTCGCCGTATCCGGCCGTATATCGAGCAGGGAGGCGATGGACTTCCTGCTGTGGCGCACCGCCATGCCTTGGAAGAATTCCCCGATCTCATAGAACAGCATGACCGCCACCGCTTCGGGGTATTCCCCGATCACAAAGGCGCCGACGCTCGCTATGGTCATGAGGAAATTCTCGTCAAACACGCGCCCGCGCAGGATGTTTTTGCCCGCAGTCAGAAGCACATTCCTGCCGATGAACAGATAGGCGACCAGAAGCGCGACGGCGGGACCCCACCGGAGCAAGGCCGGCGGCGCGACCGCGCCGGGAAACAGGGTCTCCGCGATGGATCCGCCGAAATGTTCAAAGACAAAACCCAAGACAAACAGGACGATGCCCACGATGAAGGGCGCGTTCCATATAGTTTCGTCGTCGGCGTCCTCGCCGCCGCAACAGGCGCAACCGGTCGCCCCGGGATCACCGGCGTCGCGGTCTTGACGTCCGTCCGCTCCGCAGTCTCCATGCGCGTGTTCGCAACACGCCTCTTCGCCTTCCCCGTGTCCGCCCCGCTCCGCCGCAGCGGCGTCACCTCGTATGCTTGACATGATCCACCCCTATCTGTAATATGTAACGAACATGATCGTCGTCCAATGAATACCGCGCCATCTTGCCTTCCTTCGCGAACTTCACCAAGCGCACGTTCCGCAACACCCGCAATTGATGCGAGATCGCCGATTGGCTCATCCCGAGCCGCTCGGAGATCTCCCGGACACAGAGATCCTCCTTCGAGAGCTCATGGATGATCTTCAGCCTCGTCGGGTCCGAGAAGTTCTTATACAGCTCTGCGAG
This sequence comes from Eubacteriales Family XIII. Incertae Sedis bacterium, assembly GCA_031263335.1. Classification (GTDB taxonomy): domain Bacteria; phylum Bacillota; class Clostridia; order Peptostreptococcales; family Anaerovoracaceae; genus JAISGB01. The sequence continues at coordinate 2,816 of JAISGB010000249.1, read as the reverse complement.
CTTATCGAATTCATCTGAATGAATGTTCATATGAACATATTAACCCATATAACCCCGACTGTCAAGCATTTTGAATAAAATATATTTTCGCGCAAAAACACGCCTTGATTCACGCCCGAACCGTTCTTGGTTCATTCGATTCGGATCTGAATATTGTAAAAATATTTTGGGTGTGCTAACATTGGGTCGTGAGAGAAAATGACTCCAAAACATTTGCTTTGCGGCGGTGCGGAGTCGCGCGCGCATCGCCCGTACCGTCATCGTCTTTATTCACTTTTATTCAAAAGGAGGTAGCGGGTATGTCAATCGAAACGGATGCGAGAAAGCCGGACGCCGGCGAAACCGGGGCGTCCGGAGATATCCAAACGATCTGCGTCGTGGGCGCGGGGTTGATGGGGCAACAGATCGCCCTGTTGGCGGCCATTTCCGGCTTTGAGGTCTATTGCGCGGACACCTCGACGGAGGCGTTGCGGAAAGCCGAGGACTTCGTGGCCGCGTGGCTTCCCAAGCAGAAAGCGAAGGGCCGGGTCACCGACGCGCAGATCGCCCTCGCGACGGACAATCTCCATTTCATCAATGACTTGGACTTCGGCGCGAAAAACGCGGACATGGCGATCGAGGCGGCGGTCGAGGAACTCGGGGTAAAACGCGCCATCTTCGCGCAACTGGATCGGATCGCGCCCCCGCACGCAATCTTGGCCACGAACAGTTCCTATTTGGTCAGTTCCAAAATCGCAGACGCGACGTCGCGCCCGGACAAGGTGCTCAACATGCACTTTTTCAATCCCGCGCTGATCATGAAAACCGTGGAGGTCGTCCAAGGACCGCACGTCTCCGACGAGACGGTGGAGAAGGTCATGGCGGTGAGCCGCGCCTTGGGCAAGATTCCGGCCAAGGTCAACAAAGAGATCTACGGCTTCCTCTGCAATCGCATCTTCAGCGTGATCACCAAGGAGGCGTGCTATATGTTGGATCAGGGGATCGCCTCCGTCGAGGACATCGACAACGCGGTGAAAGGCGCGTTGGGCCATCCGATGGGACCGTTGGAGCTCTTGGATATGACGGGCATCGACCTCGAATACCGCCTCGGCATGGAGCGATACCGCGAAACGGGGAATTTGGCGGACAAACCCAGCCCGAGCTTGGTCGAACGCTACGCACGGGGCGACTATGGGCGCAAGACAGGGAAGGGGTTCTACGATTATGAAGTATGAAAACATCATCGTACGCACGGACGGAAACATTGTTATCGTAAACTTAAATCGACCCAAGAGCCTGAACGCGTTGAACGCGGCATTGATTGCGGAGTTGTCCGACGCGTTCGACCGATTGATCGGCGACCCGGGAATACGGGCCGTCGTCATGACGGGCGAGCAGAATTTCGCGGCGGGCGCGGACATCACCGACATGGTCGAATTCACCCCGGAGGAAGCGCGCGCCTTCACGTTTTCGGCGACCTTCAACAAGATCGCGGCCTGCCCCAAGCCCGTCATTGCGGCCATCGAAGGGTTTGCCCTCGGCGGCGGCATGGAACTGGCGCTCTGCTGTGATTTCCGCATCGCGTCGCCGGGCGCGAAGATGGGATTCCCCGAGATCAACCTCGGCATCTTCCCCGGGGCCGGCGGTACGCAACGGCTGCCGCGCCTGATAGGGATATCCAAGGCGAAACGCATGATCTTCACGGGGGCGCTCCTCAAGGGCGAAGCCGCCCTCGCGTGCGGCTTGGTCGACGCCCTGTCCGACAACCCCTCGACGGAGGCGATGGCCTTGGCCGCGGAATTGGCGCTCAAGCCTCCCGTCGCCCTGCGACTGGCAAAACAATGCGTCAACCTGTCGGACGAGACGGATCTGAATGTCGGCTTGGAATTTGAGGCGAGCAATTGGGCGCGCCTCTTTGCCACGGAGGATCAAAAGGAAGGGATGCGCGCCTTCACGGAGAAGCGCAAAGCGCAGTTCACGGGGAAATAGTAAATCAAGACTGCGCAACGGCGGTCGCTCCGGCCATTTTAACAAAAGGAGGGAAAATCTGTTGAAAGACGCTGTAATCGTCGCAACCGCCCGCACTGCCATCGGAGACTACATGGGCGCGTTGCAACCGCTGAAAGGCCATGAACTGGGAACGTTGGCGCTGAAAGGGGTGCTCGAAAAGGCGCGGATCGCCCCGGAACTGATCGAAGAAGTGATCGCGGGACACGTGAATCAGGCGGGATCCCCGGGGAATTCCGCCCGATGGGTCACGCTGAAAGCCGGTTGCCCCGTCGAGACGACATCGACCACCGTACACCAACAATGCCCGTCGTCCATGCGCGCCGCTGATTTTCTCTCGCAGGCGATCATGCTCGGCCGGATCGAGGTGGGCGCGGCGGTCGGGATGGAGAGCATGTCCAACGCGCCCTATCTCCTCATGGACGCGCGCAAGGGCTACCGCCTGAATGACGGCGAGGTGGTTCAAGACAGCATGATGATCGGCGGGCTGATCTGCGCGTTCGAAGGGTATCATATGGGCGTCACGGCCGAAAACATCGCGGAACAATATCGGATCGGTCGCGAGGAACAGGATGAATACGCTCTGATGAGCCATGAACGGGCGTGCAAGGCGATGGAGGAAGGGCTGTTTCGGGAGGAGATCATCCCCGTGGAGATCAAGACGCGCAAAGGCGTCCGCGTCTTCGAGGTCGATGAACATCCGCAGAAGGACTGCACGCTCGAAATGGCGGCGAAGCAGAGGCCCGTATTCAAAAAGGAGGGGACGGTCACGGCCTTCAACGCCTCGGGGCTGAACGACGGGGCGGCGGCCTTGGTCATGATGTCGTCGG